>CAYMJV010000063.1:0-18050 GCA_964390545.1 uncultured Syntrophaceae bacterium | reverse complement strand
GTGAAAATCTCGTAAGGTACGCCAATGTCATGACAGGAATCAAGAATTCCGGTGGAAGAACCGGAATGGGAGCGGTGATGGGCTCAAAGAACTTGAAGGCCATTGCTGCCCGAGGCACCATGGATATAAAAATTGCCCATCCAAGGGAAGCACTTGAGTTTGATAAGCGATTCATTGAGCAAATCACAAGCGCCAAGGTTAACCAGACCCAGGGAACACTCGGGACTCCTTTTATCTGGGGAGCCACCAACTCCTGGGGCGGTATCCGAACCAGAAATTTCCAGTATAACCAGATGCTTTACTGCGATGAAATTGAGCCGGAAGAAATTGACGAGAACGCTGCCAAAACAATAGGCCCCTACCATATGGCTGGTTGCTTTGGTTGCCAGGTCCACTGCCGGGCCAAGTACAGGATTCCTTCCGGACCTTATGCTGGAAAATACGATGAGGGCCCTGAATATACTTCCCAGGGCGGATTTTGTAGTGAGCCGGATGTGGCCAGCTTGGAACATCTGTTAGCGGCGAACCATTTGGTTGATCAGTGGGGTGTAGATAATCTGGAGATCGGGAGCCTTATCTCCTGGGCAATGGAACTCTATGAACTGGGAATCCTCACGGATAAAGAGACGGATGGGCTAGATTTGAGGTTTGGCAATGGTGACGCCATGTTAGAGATGATCGAGCGCATCTGTTTTAGAAAGGGCTGGTTGGGTAATGTCTTGGCCGAAGGGGGAATCATTGCTTCTGAGAAGATTGGGAAGAACTCCTTTGACTACCTGATTCAGGTCAAAGGGCTCAGCAATCTTCACTCTGATGAGAGAGGGACGCCTGGCCTTGCGCTGAATATTGCTACGGCTTCCCGGGGTTCAGACCATTTAAGAAGTCGACCCGCGATTGACCTATACCATTTGCCGCAGGAGGTGATGAGGAAAATTTACAGTAGCCCGGTCCCATACGATGGGCCATTGAGCTCAGAACATACGGAATACATCGGCAAGCCGTGGCAGGTCTTCTGGCATGAAAACTGTTATATGGGGGTGGATTGCCTCGGCATTTGCAAGTACCACACCACCTTTTTGGGTGCCACGCTCCCCAATTTTGAAGATTGGTCCAAAGTTCTTTACTACAATACGGGGCTGGAGCTCACCCCTCGGGATATCTGGGATGTGGCTGTGCGAGCGAACATGATGGAGCGACTGTTTAATCTCCGGGAAGGGTTAACCAGAGAAGATCTCAAAAAGGGCGATATGCTCAATCACCGTTACTTTGATGAGCCTTGTCGCAGGGGTGCCGTCGATGTCGTGGGGAGGACCATCGATCGCGCAAAATTCAAGAAGATGATTGATGAATTCTATGAACATAAGGGCCTTGACCAGAATGGTGTTCCAAAGCCTGAAACCCTCAAGAGGCTTGGCCTGGACAAGGAACCATCGCACATGCTCTAAAAGAAACGAATTTAGCGAAAGAGAACGAATGGATCGAATTTTTATTCGCGGAATTCGGTGTCATTCGGGTAATTCGTGAAGATGAAAGGAGAATATGTCAATGGAACCCATGGGTAAAGTTCTTCAAGTCAATTTCGAGAAGTGCACTGGCTGCAGGCTTTGCGAGATGGTTTGCTCGGTTTTCCATGATGGTGTATCAAATCCTGCACGAAGCCGGATTAAAGTGGTCAAATGGGAGTCAGAAGGGATTTATATCCCCATGTCCTGTCAGCACTGTCAGGATGCCCCTTGCATTATTATTTGCCCTGTAAAGGCTATTTCTCGGGATGAGAAGCTCAGCCGGGTCATGGTAAATCAAGATAAATGCATTGGCTGCCGCTCCTGCGTAACGGTCTGTCCTTTCGGTGCAATGAATTTTAATGTGATTGATCGGAAGGTTTTTAAGTGTGATTTTTGTGACGGAGATCCGCAGTGCGTTCGTTTCTGTGACATGAAGGCAGTTGATTATATGGAGGCTGACCGGGTAAGTACCGCCAAGAAGAGGAGCGCCGCCGAGAAAATCACTGCGGCTCAAAAAGCGGCCTTAGCCTTAGAATCAGAATTGCACT
The DNA here is from genome assembly GCA_964390545.1 of uncultured Syntrophaceae bacterium. Taxonomy (GTDB): domain Bacteria; phylum Desulfobacterota; class BSN033; order BSN033; family UBA1163; genus CAYMJV01. Next base: position 15,997 of record CAYMJV010000063.1, on the reverse strand, counting down.
AAGACGAATCAATCTAATCTGTAAGTGTTAAGAAGAGCAGAGAGGGTTATTTGGGTAGGTAGCTGTGTTATCCGCAGAACATTAATGAAACATCCTTGAATTTCAGACCAAATTGATAGGAAGTCACCCAGATGCGACTTCCTATCAATTTTTTTGTATCAGTCCGCCAGGCTGAAGAGACGAATTCAGCTATTTCTTTTTTCAGTGGTAGCAAACCATGCGGTATATTGTCAGTATTGATGCCACCAAATGCAATGGTTGCCGAATCTGCGAAATGGTCTGTAGTCTCAGCCATACCGGGGCTTGTTGGCCCGAACGATCAAGACTCCGGGTGGTTTCGGAAGAGACGAACGACCGGATTGAAAGTATTCCGGTTCTTTGCATGCAGTGTGAAGTGCCGGCCTGCCGGTTAGCCTGTCCGACGGGCGCAACGTTCGAGGGAGGACCGACTGGCGCGCGGTTGGTAGCGGCAGAGAAATGTATCGGTTGCTCTGCATGCGTGTGGGCATGCCCTTTCGGTGCATCCGAGCTGGATCTGGTGACACGGGTAGCGCACCGGTGTGACCAGTGTGAAGGGGACCCGCTTTGCGTCAAACACTGCCCCACAGGTGCGCTGGGGTATGTGCCGGAAGACAGGTTGGCAGCTACCGAACAGCGGCAGAAGATTGAGGTGCTCATCAATCTCCAGCGGCTGATTCGGAGCTAAAGAGGCAATCGGATGAAAAACAACTATCTCTATGCAGGGAAGGTCCTTTGGGTAGACCTGACCAGCGGGAGGTTTTGGACTACACCCACAATCTCTTATGCAGAGAGATTCTTGGGGGGCAGAGGAATCGGCGTCCGGATCATATGGGAGAAATCGGGGTCTCCATCCATCGATCCGTTAGGATCTGATAACGTGCTCAGTTTCAATAGCGGTCCACTTACAGGCACCATGATGCCAGGCTCAGGGCGCTGCCATGTTTCCAGTAAATCACCACTTACCGGTCTGCTCGGTATGGCCAGCTTCGGAGGCTCATTTGCACCAGAGCTGAAATATGCCGGGTATGACCATTTGGTGATCACCGGGAAGTCGGCAGAGCCGGTCTACTTGGCGATCAATAATGAGGAAGTAACGATCCGATCGGCAGCCAACATCTGGGGGTTAGACACCCATGAGACGCCGAAAGTCTTGCACAAAGAACTCAATGACGAGGAGATCCAATGGGCATGCATCGGGCCAGCAGGGGAGAAGCTGACCCGCTTCGCAACGATCATAGGCAGCATGAGGGATTCGGCGGGAGGAACCGGTCTTGGCGCTGTCATGGGCTCAAAAAAACTCAAGGCAGTTGCCGTGCGTGGGACAGGTGGACTTCGTATTGCCAACCCAGGACGTTTTTATGAAGTATGTGCACGCACCCTCGATTCACTGAAGAGGAGCGCCCCCCATAGGACTGTCTCTATCTCAAGGCTCGGCGAAGAGGGACGCCGGATGACAAACTGCCTCAGCTGCCCAACATCCTGCGAGGAGGAATACTACAATCCGAGCATTAGGGACGGTGTTATCTACTACAAGTGGTTTGCCGAGATGGCCAATAAGATCGGCCTCCGTGACATGACGATATGGCGAGAGTTGTCACTGCTTATCGACAAGAATGGGTACGATGCTGGTTCCTTAGGCGACATGGTGGTCTGGGCAACTGAATTGTTCGAACAGGGGATTATTAGTGAAAGGGATGTCGGCTTCCCGCTTGCCCGTGGAAACGGCGAGGCCTATTTTAAATTGGCGGAACTGACTGCCAGACGTGAGGGATTCGGAGATGTTTTGGCAGAGGGTCTGATGCGCGCGACTCGTGCGATTGGCCGCGGGTCCGAGCGATACACCCTTCGGACATACGCGGGCAATAAAGAGAAGACTCCGAACAGATTGACGGAGTTCTATGGACACTTTGCAGAGGGAGTTGCTGGTACCCGGATCGTCTTTCCCAAGGAGGACAAAGGCAAGGCTGAGATGGTCGCCAGTATAGAGGATGCGATCGGGAGGGCCGAAATAGTTGGGAGCTGCAAGTGGCACACGGAGTTCAATGGACTGCCGGTGACAGCTGACGTCATTGCGGAAGTGCTTTCGACCGGTTTAGGTAAAAGGATAAACGCCCACGAACTTTCCATTTACCAGAAGCGAGTGCGTCAACTCGAGCGCGCCTTCAATTGCCGAGAGGGGCTGCGGCGAGAATACGAGACTCTTCCCGATCAATACATCACTGATTTGATGATGGATGCGCATTTCGAGGGCATGACAAAGGAAAGAGGTCGTTTGGAGGCAATAAAGGACGATTTTTATAAACTTCGTGGTTGGGATCTGACCACCGGGATGCCTACGCGCACCACCCTGGAGTCTTTAGATTTGAAAGATGTGGCAGACGAACTTGAAAAGGTAAAGTGAACCCCGTTAGAAAGGGTGGGGCTCTCGCCCCTAGCCCTCAATAATGAACATTTTCTTTCAACATCCCCACCATGAATCGCAATAGTGGGGTTTTCTAACGGGGTGAACAGGCATTGAAGAAAGGTAGACCATGGTTCTGAAGGTTGGGTTTATTTACATTGATCTGGCGGTACTCGGTTATCAGGTAGCGAGCGTGTTGTTTGTAATCGGATGCTTATACCGCTTCATTGCTTGGCTTCGTTACCCGCCGAACCGAACTCTATGGGAGAGATCAGCACACGCTCTCCAACAGCGTGACTGGAAGCCAAACCTCATTACCCTGATCAAATCTGTGATTACCCGCTTGTTGTTACAGACCTTCATCGTTAAACGCAGCTGGCTGCGCTGGTTCACCCATTTCGCTATCTTCTGGGGCTGTGTCATTGTCAGCGCTGTTTGTTTTGCCCTCGCCTGGGGTTGGATGAGCTTCTCTCTGGTAGGGCAGCAGACCTACTCTGCCCGTATGTTCGATATACCGATCATGACCTTCCATGTTGACAGCGTTATCGCCTTCCTCGCCTTCAATGCGATTAACCTGGGGGCGCTTCTTTTGCTCCTCGGGCTCATCCTCGCCTTCTGGCAACGTTTCAGGATGCAGCCGGAGGAAAAAGCAGAGAGACTGAAGGATCAGCTCAGTTCACTATACCTTTTACTGGCAGTTACAGTGAGTGGCTTGTTACTCACGGTAAGCTACAAATTCTTTAATGGCATTGGCCATCGTCAACTGGTGGTAATCCATGAAGTGATCGTTATATTAGGGCTTCTTTGGGTGCCATTCAGCAAGCTCTTCCACATTGAGGTGAGCCCGGCGACTGTTGCTCTTGATGTAGCAGAAGGACCTGGGTTCGTTGAACCGAGTCGCTGTAGCCGATGTGGTAAAACTCTTTCGGCTGTATGGACTCCGAAAGATTTGCAAGGGGTGCTGGCTTCTGCTGGTGTCCAAGTGGCTGGGGATGTGACGGATCCTGAAGTGCTATCCCTATGCCCGTCTTGCAGGCGCCACCGCCAAGCAGCAGGGTTTCTATCAAAACACGTGGCCATTAGGGCAGGGGACCGGCCAGATGTCGGTTAAGGAGGTTTAAAGTCGTGTCAGAAGCGCAGAGGGAAAAGGCTGCACAGTCGCAGCTAGATGAACCCTTGTTACCTGAACTCTCGCTTGACAGTTTGGACGACCTGGTGGCGAACCGTCGTGGTTTTCTTACCTTCCTGCTGGCCGGCTCAGTTGCACTCTTTCTGGCAACAGTGCCGTTCGCACGGCGCTTCTTAGGACACGGAAAAGAGGACTTTCCAAGGGTGGCAGTGGGACGGGTGGCAGATGTACCGCACGGGGAAGCTCGCCCTTTCGCATACCCGGGTAAGAACAACGCTGCTCTGCTTGTGCACCTGCCGAATGGGGAATGGCGAGCTTTCGAGGGAACCTGTACGCATCTTTCGTGCGTCGTTTATTGGGATCCGGCATCGAAGAGGCTGATCTGTCCTTGCCACAACGCTGCATTTGCGGCTGAGACAGGTACGGTCTTGATGGGGCCGCCGCGTCGCCCGCTACCCCAGATTGAGTTGAGCGTGGAGGGTGACACGATCTACGCAGTGGGGATTAAATCATAATGGAACAGACGTCTGTGCAGGCGCGCCAGGAAAGGGCGGGGCAACTCAGGAAGGTAGCGATCGCGCTGGTGGTCATCGTCGCAGCTCAAATCGTGGCGTTGGAAGTGGTGCTGCGGGGCTGGCAGGGCAGGGAAGCTGTTACCGTCTTCGCTGGCATCGGGGCTTCCGGTCTCCTCTGTGCCTTAGCGGTGGTCATTTTTCTGCTCACAAGGAAAAGGCTGCCCCGGTAGCACATTCTGCTCATTCCGTTCTGTCACAAGGGATGAATTCATTCGACCTTATCCTCGCCTCTTATCCTCCAGTAAGCATCACCAGGAGATGAATCTCATCCTTATCCTTAATGGGTTTAAGGAGTTCATTGGGATAGGCACTGGCATTATTGAGATAAACCTCTACGTTGTTGAGCAGTTTATCTTTTTTGGCAAACAATGCTTTCTCCATTCCAGGGAATTGCCTGATGAGTTGGTTTAGACATTCGCCCACGGTCTTACCCTCTACTTCTACCACTTCCAAGCCGTTGGTAATTTGCCGGTGAGTCGTATGAATGTGTATCTTGACGGACATATCCTACTCCTTTCTATCCGAGGGATCCGCAATGATCACAATTTGGATTTTTGCTGACTGAGAACTCAGTGAGGCTGACTTTCAGTCCGTCGTAGATTAATAATCGATTTGTCAAGAGCTTGCCAATCCCTACGAGATATTTGATCACTTCTGTCGCCTGAATACTGCCTATGACTGCCGGGGTAACGCCAATTACGGGAAACTTCTCTTGTGGCACTTGTCCCCGATACAGACACCTTAGGCAAGCGGTTTTTCCGGGAAGAATGGTCATGACTCTTCCCTCAAAGCCATTCACCGCACCGTGAAAAAATGGAAGCTTTTTCTCAACAGCGCACCGATTCAAAACGTGGCGAGTCGGTAGGTTGTCCATCGCATCCACGATGAGATCACACCCGTCAACGAGCTGAGAAACATTGCCTTCCGCAATTGTCTCTGCGATCGTTTCGATCTTCACATCTGAGTTCAGGTTTCTCAGTTTCGTTCCGGCAGACTCGACCTTTTTTCTTCCAATGTCTTCTCCCCAGTGTAAGATCTGCCGGTTCAGGTTACTCAAGGTCACCTGGTCATGATCGATTATCCGGATCATTCCTATTCCGGCCGCAGTCAAGTAGAAGGCTATCGGGGAACCGAGCCCCCCGGCACCTGCAATAACCACTCGTGATCTCTTAAGTTTTTCTTGTCCTTCTTGCCCAATCTCTTGGATCATGATTTGCCTGTCATACCTTTCTTGCTCGATTGCTGTAAGCATAGAACCCCCGTGTTCGCTAATGTATTCTCGGCGCAATGAGAAAGGAGAATGATCATTAACTTTAGGATAAACGGACATGAAATTCAAGGAGGGTGATCGGCATGCGGTTGTCGATTCTTAGGAACTCAAGAAGGATGTTCTTTAGAGTGAACAATCTAAGATCAGGCTAACCATAACATCTATAACTATTTTGTCCCAATCCATCGGAAAAAGGTTGCAAGAACATCTTGACAAAGGGGGAGAAAGTTTGGTATTTGTTAAGGAGTTCAATCTGGTGAACATATGAAAAAGATCATTTATTCTGCACCTTCGGTCAAGAAGGCTTTTAAGATCCTTTATGCCATTTCAGATGCTCCAAACGGCCTGGGCATAAGCGATCTCTCAAGAAAGCTCAAGATCGGTAAGAGTACCATCCATGGAATCACCGCAGCCCTGGAAGAGATGGGGGTTCTGGTTCGCGACCCCCATCACAAACGATATACCGTGGGCTACAGCCTTCTGGAACTCAGCAGGACTGCCTATGGGAGGAATGATCTGAAAGAACTAGCCCGGAAGCCAATGGAAAAATTGATGGAGACCATTGGGGAGACCGTATTTCTGGGGGTTTTAAATGGAGATCGCGTCACCATTGTAGATGTGGTGGAATCGCAGAATGAAATGAAGATCACGTCTCCTCCTGGGACCAGACTCCCCCTTCTCGCAGGGGCCACGGGGCGGGTTCTTCTCTCCCAGATAGAGAATGAAAAAGCAAAAGAGATGATACGGAAGAAGGGTCTCGTCCGTTACACTTCAAAGACAGTGATGGACCACAGGCAGTTTCTCAAAGAGATTGAGCAGGTGAGGAAGCAAGGATATGCCGTGGACGATGAAGAATATATGGCAGGCGTCCGGGCGGTGGCTGCTCCTCTCCCTTGGGCTTCCTCGCCCCCTGCGGCCTTATGGGTTGTTGGATTCAGTTCTACCCTGGATGATCAGAAAATCAAAACGGTGATTCGAGAAATTCAGGAGACCGTTCAGGCGGTCAAACAGTCCCTTGGAGGGACCCTTGAAAAGCGGCTCTCTTCATGAGTCTCAATGTTGTCCTGCGAAGATCCTTCCCTTTTCTGTCATTCTTCCCGCCTCGACAAACATTTTATAAGACTTGGTTCAGGAACGATGGCTTCTTGTAAGGAAAAAATCCGGGTGCTCTAACCGGAAGAAGAGAATGCGTTCAAGAACGACTCCCGTCCCGCTGCTCAAGGCCAGAATCGCAGCAAACAATTCCAGATTTTTTGTGAAGGGGGGTGCAGAAGCCAAAAGCCCGGGAAGTAAAAGGACTGACACGAGAAAGGCGATGGAAAGCATCCGGTCTTTGCCCGAAACGATCCTTTTCAGAGAGATTCCCGATGCTTTACGCAGATGATTCAAATAAGAAAGGATCAGAAGCCCCTCAACGCAGAGGAGAGCAAGGATGATGATCCCAAAAAAAGGTTTCGGGTATATCATGGAATAAAGTGCAAAGCCTATCATGGAAGCTGACGCCAGATAATAACCAGGGAGGATGTCGGTCTTCCAGGCCGGATGCGTATGAAACCGATAGGCCCACCCCGTTGCAATTAAGAAAAGGATGCTAAGGCAAAAACTGCTCCAGAGCAAAAGTGTTTCAAACCCCGGGAGGATTCCCAGACGAGATAGGAGTTGCGCTCCGAGCGAACCGGTAAGGGCCCCGGCCAGTCGGATCTCCCAAACAATGGGCGATCGGTGATTAATGATCATGGCAAGAAAACGGGAGGGAATTGTTAGATGGGTAATAGAAGCAGCCGTTGCCAAAACCATGCAACAGAAGGCAGTGATCATCCAGAGGAGAGAGGGAGGGAAAAAAACTGAGAGGATTGAAAGTCCAGCCGCGATCCGCGAAAAAAAGATGAAGAGGAGCAAGGGAGAATCCACACTGTAAGTTTGATAAACCTTCCTCTGTTTCTGATATTCGAGGAGTCTCAAATAGCCTAAATTAGGAAGTGGTCCGTTGAGCGGTGGACTCATGGTTACGTTCCTCCCTTCTTAGAATCTCACTGGTTTGGCTCTCTCCCGGATGGGGAAGGGGTGAATGGTCATTTGAGTCAAGTCCCATATTCTGCAAACGGGATTCCACTCTTAGGATGTTCCTTACCATGTCCCGTAGATCTTCCTTGGAGAGAGAATAGCCTGTGGTAGCATAGATCAAGTCGATCATGTTCGAAACCGTCCGCTGAGTCAGGTGTTTGACCACAATTGGACAAAAAGAGATGATGTCTGCCAGGGCGTCGAGATGCTTGTTCTCCGAAGCAGGACGGGCTGGAAGATGAAATTCCTTCCTGCTCCCCTCAATGATTCGACGAAGGATAACGAAGGCTTTTTCGCCTTGATCCTCGATATGCTCCGTTTGCTTCAGGTCTTCCTCCGAAAGGGGAGCGTATTCATTTCCTTTCATGATCCTGGAGAGAAGAAAACTCGTTAAGAAAGGGTCGAGGCCCTGAGACTGACAAAGATGGTGAAGCTTCAAGGTCCACTCCCCGTTATACACTCCAATTTGTGGACCTAAATGCCAGGCTTTTTCCAAATGAATTCCGCGGAAGTAACTCTCCTGATGCTGGATGTTCCTACCACAATTGACCGGACATGTGAAACAGCCCTCTCTGCTGGAAACATGGGTCCTGAGAAAGGTGGACCATTGCTTTGCTAATCCGGCAGGTAACCACCCGGTGCCTTCTTTAATCATCCTCTCTCCCTCTTGGCTGAGAAAAGATAAGTTTGTTCCCTTTTTCAGCTTCTGCACCTTCCGATCTTTCTGAATCCGGTCTTTCAAAGTTAGACACAGGTTGAGGAACTGTTTGGGATCGTGCAGGGTGATCGGTTTCTTTCCCCGTATCGCAATCGCTTTAAGCTGTTTTACCCCGAAGAGATAGCCCAGGCCAAGGTAGTCGCCTGTCCAGGAAAGACGATGAATCACATTGGCAAAAGGGAGCTGCCTTTCGCCTGCAGGACCAATGCAGAGGACCTCAATGTTTCGATCCTCCTTTTCCTCTTGAATGGTGATCGTGGTCTCGGTTGTCTCTTTCCCCCAGAGATGACCTGCTTCTTCGAACTTTACTTCTCCGCCGTCGATCCAAAGATAGATCGGTCGATCTGCCTTTCCTTGAAGAATGCACTGGTCAGCACCCACTCCTTTCAATGAGGCGCCAAAGTAACCGGGCATCCAGGTAAAGCCATAAACAGGAGGTGAAGAGAGGGGTGAAAAGGAAGCGATGCTGGTCCATCCGGAACAAGGGGCCAGCGTTCCCGTTAACGGTCCCACGGCAAAAGCTACCGGGTTTTCAGGAGAAGAAGGGGGGACGGGGGATTGGAAGTGTGTGGAGAAAAAAGATGCATTGAGTCCCCTTCCACCAAACCATTGACGGAGGACCTCCTGAGCTATGTCCTCTAACCATGCCTTCTGAAGGCTCAGATCGATTCGAAGCCTTTTCCCTGTCCATCCGTTAATCATATCCGTGCCTCCTTATCTTGATTTCATGGCTTGAAGAAAGACTTGCCCGTAGACCCTCTTCTTTTCCATCGAGACATCTCGCTCAGGAATGTAAGAAAGTGCTCCGACCGTGCAGATCTGCGTACAAAGGGGGGTGCCTTTACAGAGGTCGCACGTCATGGTTCGTTTGGTTAAAGGATGAAATACCGGAGCGCTATTAGGACAGACATAGAGACAGGACTTGCAGCCGACACATCGTTTTTCATCTGTCACGACTGCACCGGTTTCAGAGACGCGCATCCGAGCACCAGTAGGGCAGATATCCACGCACGGAGGCTTTTCACAGTTTTGACAGACGATGGGAATGAAGAGTGAGATCTCTTCCCATTTCTTAACCCGTATCCGCGAAAGCGAGGAACTGCAAGCATCCTCATGGGAGAGACTACAGACCATTTCACAAGCCTGGCATCCTGTGCAGCGTTCAGGAATAATGGAGATGGCGCTCATCTTAATTGCCTCCTTATTGAGTTCCTTCTGGTGAACACATCATCAAATACAATATTACCATATTTCCTTTTATTGTCAAGCTTTTATTATTATTTGAGGAAAATTATTTTAAAATAGGCAGTTAGTTGTTCATTATCGCGAACGACCCTATGAAGGCAATGATATTCTGGGTCAATGAACACCGTAGTTGGTTTAAGATAAGGAATGGTTTAATTCCGCGTAGATGTCTTGATTCTTGAACCTGGATTTAGTTTTGAGGGTCGATATTCATAGACAATGGGGTTGAGGAACATCTTCGATAACACGCAGAAATATTTACAGCGCGCGGAGAATTCTGACGATATCATCCCCCACTTCATTCGTCTTGGAACGACCGCCGAGATCGATGGTCGTCACTTTTTTTTCAGCCAAATTCTGTTTGACAGCCTGAAATAAGAGATTGGCTGCTTCTCCTTCATTCAAATAATCCAACATCATCTTGGCTGTGAGAATAGCTGCAATCGGATTGGCCAATGCTTTTCCAGCAATATCAGGAGCAGACCCATGGACCGGATCAAAGAACCCGGGGTAGGTTTTATCCTTAGGATTGAAACTGGCTCCGGGTGCCAATCCCATCCCCCCGGTGACAGAAGCAGTCAGGTCTGAAAGGATATCGGCAAAGAGGTTGGAGGCAACAATTACGTCATAACCCGTTGGATTTCGAACCACATCCATGCAGGCTGCGTCAATGAGCTTCGATTCTGTCTGAATCTCAGGAAATTGAGAAGCAACCTCTTTGAAGAGGCGATCCCATAAGACCATTCCGTAGCGTTGGGCATTTGATTTGGTCACGGAGGTGACCTTCTTTCTTCCTTTCTCTCTTGCATATTCAAAAGCGAAGGTGATGATCTTCTCGATCCCCTTTCGGGTGAACAGTCCACTCTGGATGGCCAATTGCCGTTCTTCAATGCCGACGATTCCTCCCACGTTCGAATATTCCCCTTCGGTATTCTCTCGGACGACAATAATATCGATTTCTTCTTCAGAGACATCCTTAAGGGGACATTCGACTCCTCGGAATAGATAGACAGGTCGCAATCCTACGTAGAGATCAAAACCCATTTTGATGGGGAGCAAAAGTCCGTGGAGGGTGATATCATCCGGGATTCTTGGGTCGCCTACAGCTCCCAAATAAATGGCCTCAAATCTTTTTAAGATCTCGAGACCATTCTCTGGCATCATTCTGCCGTGCTGAAGGTAGTATTCACTGCTCCAGGGGAAATATTCGAATTCGAATTGGATGGTATCAAGGATCTGAGAAAGGGATTTCAAACATTTGATCCCTTCAGAAATCACTTCATTTCCAATTCCATCTCCTGGGATGACTGCAATATGGTGAGATCTTTTCATGAATTGTCTCGAAAATTTACTCTTAAAATCCCTCCTGACCTCCCTTTGCCTGCCTCCAGCAGGAAAAAGACGCCAAAGGGAGGAATAATAATTTCCCCCTTTACGAAAGGGGGGGGAAAGGGGATTTACAATAAAGGGAGTTACTTTTTCTGAAACTTTGTGTATGGAGGTCCCTAGAGGCTGGGCCTATATTCCCAGGTAGGCTTCCCTTACATAATCGTTATTGAGAAGTTCCTTCCCTGAGCCTTCCAGGAAAATGCGGCCGTTTTCAAGGACATAAGCTCGGCTGCAAATATTCAAGGTTTGCTTTACATTCTGTTCTACCAAAAGAACAGTCACCCCCTCCTGATTGATTTTTTGAACCATATGGAATATTTCCTGAACCAGGATAGGGGCCAAACCCAGGGAAGGCTCATCAAACATGAGCAGTTTGGGAAGAGACATGAGCCCGCGGCCAACAGCACACATCTGTTGTTCTCCTCCACTTAAGGTGCGGGCATACTGCTTTCGTCTTTCCCCAAGGACCGGGAAAAGGCTGTAGACCCACTGGAGGGTTTCTTTCCTTTTGGCCTTGGCATCAGGCGGGAGGGAACCCATGATCAGATTTTCTTCCACCGTCATTTCCGGGAAGAGGCGCCTGCCCTCTGGAACCTGAACAATTCCACATTCGACGGTCTTATAATCCGGAATCTGGTTCAACTGGAATCTGTTAAATTCGATGGAGCCCTTTGATGGCCTCAGGAGTCCGGAGATGGTTCGAAGGGTTGTGGATTTTCCTGCTCCATTCGCCCCAACCAGAACAGCGATCTCTTTTTCATTGACCTCGAAAGAGATATCCCAGAGGACTTGAACATCCCCGTAGGAAACATCAATATGATTAACCTTGAGCATATTCCTCTCCCAAATAGGCTTTGATCACCTCGGGATTCCGGGAGATCTGCTCCGGGGTCCCTTCGGTAATAGGCTGGCCGTGATTGATAGCCAAGATCCGATTGGAGATGGTCATGATCACTTTCATGATATGTTCAACAATAATGACGGTAACACCACGACGGTTGATCTCCCTAATTAACGCGATGGCCTGATCCAATTCCTTAGGATTCAGTCCTGCAGCAGTTTCATCGAGAAGAATCAACTCCGGTTGGGTGGCCAGGGCGCGGGTGATCTCCAAGCGCTTGCGAAGCCCAATGGGCAGACCCTTAGCCCTTTGGTCTCGGTAATGTTCGAGGGCACAGAACTCAATGGCTTGCGAAGCCAATTTTTGGGCTTCTTTGATGGTATTGACCCTGCAAAAAGCCGAGGCGGTGACATTCTCCAAAACAGTCATGCGTGCAAGAGGTTTGACAACTTGAAAGGTTCGGGCAATGCCCAGATGACAAATCATATGAGTCTTTAACCCCTTAATAGATTTCCCATTAAAAAATACGTCCCCAGAGGTGAGAGGGTAATAATTGTTGATGAGATTGAAGACAGTGGTCTTCCCGGATCCATTGGGGCCAATGAGTCCGAAGATTTCTCCCTTTTCCACTTTGAAACTGACACCATTAACGGCTGCCAACCCTCCGAAATACTTGACCAGGTTGCGGGCCTCAAAGATACTCATGACGTCTCCTCTGATGTTTTTCTAATAAAAATCTTCTTAATCTTTGGCCAGTCTCCCACCAAGCCATTGGACATAAAAAGGATTGTTAAAACGACTAAGAGTCCAAAGGCCATGGCATGGCCTTGACTAACCCACTTGGGAGCCAACCCAAACATGGCTGATCGAAAGAGTTCCTGGATCCCCACCATTACTAAACCCCCAAGGGCTGGACCCCATAAAGTGGCTACCCCACCGATAATCCCTACCAGGATGGCTTGGATAGAAATATTGTGGAGAGAGAAGACCACGGAGGGGTCGATGAAGCCCATATAGTTCATGTAAAATGCACCCGCTGTTCCCGTAAAAAATGAACTGATCATTAGAGAAACATTCTTGTACAAGTTCGTGTCGATCCCAAGAGACTCTGCCGCGTCCTGATCCTCTCGGATTGAGACAAAATAATATCCCCATTTAGAATTCATGACCAGATGGATTACCCAGATGCATCCAGCAGCTATGCAAAGGATTATATAATAATAGGGGAGTTTGCTGACAAAGGTCTGCATGATCAGGATTCCCACCATCCCTTCAGTGAAATCTACCCAATTATTTGCAATTAGCCTGAGGATCTCACCTGTGGCCAGGGTGGCCAGAGCAAAATAAGGCCCCCTTAAGCGAAAGCAGAGATACCCAATCACCAGGCCTAAGATGACAGCAGAGAATCCTCCAAAGGCTATGCCCCACCATGGGGAGAGTGCGAGCTTGATGTGCAGAATACCGGCAGTATACGCCCCTATCCCGAAAAAAGCGGCATGTCCGAAGGAGACCTGACCGGTATATCCCGCTAAAAGATTCCAGGAGGAACCAATGATGACCCATATGAGCACCAGGATCATGAGATGTTGATAGTAGCTCTGCGTTACCACCAAAGGGAGAACAGCTGCTATGAGGAGGATGATAATAGCCGTTAAGCCCTTTCTTGATTTTTTCATCTCCAATCCCTCCCTATATCTTGGTGAGCCGTTTCAGTCCCCCTGGGAGAAAGACCAATACCAAAAGAAAAATGACCATCCCCACTGCATCCTTGTACCCCATAGAGATATAAGTGGCCCCTAGGGATTCGGCAATCCCCAGGGTAAGACCGCCCAAAATGGCCCCTACTGTGCTTCCCAGTCCACCAAGGATGGTAATGACGAAGGCCTTCAATGTGAAAGGTCCTCCAATATCTGGAAAGAGATAATATACCGGGAGGAGTAATGATCCAGCAGCAGCAACCAGGGCAGATCCGAGCGCAAAAGTATAAAAAGTGATTCTCCGTTGGGGGATACCCATCAGGACAGCAGCTTCCTTATCTTGGGCGGTAGCCCGGATAGAGCGGCCGATATCTGTCTTCATAAGGAAGAGAAAGAGACCCGCAGTGAGACCTATGGCAATAAAGAAGGCGATAACAAGGGGATAGTTGAAGGATATTTCCCCGAAATAAAAGGCCTTGCTCGAATAACTTGTTTGCACTGACTGGTAATTAGAGGTAAAGATGAACCGTGCAATTTCAGTGAGACAAAGCCCTATCCCAACGGTCATGAGGACCTGATTTTCTGGGAGTATGGACTCCCTCCCGATTAATGGGTTCAAAAGATACCTACCAATAAAGAGGGCCACCAAAAAAACGACTGGCATCGTGACCAGAAGGGACAGATAAGGGTCCATGCTGAAGTATTTGAAACAGACGAAGGTGACGTACATGGCGATCATCATGGTCTGCCCGTGTGCCAGGTTGATGATCCCCATCACACCCATGATCAGTGTCATGCCGAGTCCGATGAGGGCATAAAGCCCACCAATCAAAATTCCTGCCACAACGGTCTGGATAAAGACTAACATGGTTTTTTCCTTAAATTGGGTTTGGAAAAAAAAGGACAGATGAAAAACTCATCTGTCCTTTTTTGGTGTTAGCGTTCCTTCCACGGCTTGTGAGGATATACATACTTGGCTGTGGCTAACTCCTTTGGCCAGACGCACTCAAGTCTGCCCTTGATCCACTGGACCAAGTAAGTCGGAAGTTTGTTTTGGTTCGTCTTTTTGTCGTAAGAGATGAATTTAACCTTTCCAAAAACGGTCATCATATCTGTGGCTGCTAAGGCCTGGCGAATATCCTCGGGTGAAAAAGACTTAGTCCTTTTTAACACATCAGCGATCACATACAAGGCGGCATAAGCCTCAGCCCCATGGTACTCCGTATTTTTACCGTATAGCTTTTTATAGTTTTGATAATAATCCATGGCTCCGGGGTAAGGGAGTGTCGGCACCCAGAGGTCTGCAGAAAAAACACCTTCAGCTGCCTTGCCAGCATTTTGAAGAAATTCAGGGAGTGTGAAACCAGCAGCCCCTCCAATAAAAAGTTTGGGATTAAGATTAATCTCCATAGACTGCCGCGTGAGCAACGAAGCATCCATGATATAAGAAATCATGTAGATAAGATCGGGCTTGGCATTTTTTACCTTAATTAAAAGAGGCTTAAAATCTATGGCTCCGTGTTCATATCCCTCTTTCAGCAGTACCTGAATCCCTAATCCCTGACAGGATTTTTCAAATTCTTTTGAGCCACTGGTCCCAAAGAGGGTATTTTCAAAAAGAATAGCAGCCGTCTTTGGCTTGGCTACTTCCGTAAGAAAGCTTTCCGCGGCCTTTGAATACTCACTGACTGCAGGATTTAGTCGAAAGATATAGTTCCAGCCCTGTTCGGTAATCTTATCTGCAGATCCCGTATTGACGAGGAAGGGGAACTTCTTTTGTTGAGCCACTCCAGCAATGGCGTATGTTTCAGAACTTCCATACCCGCCTCCTAACACAACCACATTATCTTTAGAGATGAGCTTTTCTGTAGCCCCTCGGGCCACATCGGGGTTGCCTGTGTCGTCTTCAATCAACAGCTTGATTTCAGCTCCCTTGACCCCACCAGCCTTGTTGATCTCACTGAGGGCCATTAAAAAGGAATTGTTCTCAATTTCCCCAAAATTTGCCTTCTCCCCTGTGAGCGGAAGGACGATCCCCACCTTGATGGGTTCCGCAGCGAACGATAAAGGGATAGAAAAAAGTATTACTGAAATGCTAGTAAACACCAAGCCTAAAAACATAAATACCCTTAATACCCTTTTCATTTCTACCTCCTTTTTGTGGATCTTAAGATTTTGTTAAAAAGTTTCTAAATAATATGTATTTTTAATAAGGTAGGTCATTTTTCGTATGTCAGAATTTTGTTTGGAATTAAACATATTAGATTTAGATTATCGTGTCAAGAGAAATATCGCACGAAATATCGCACGAGAAATATTGCACAAGGATATTACTTCATTTTTATATAAATCAGGGTTTTGACATGAAGATGGAGTTCAACATTTTCAATAAGGCAGGAAGGGGATTTCAGAATTGGCGCCTCCGGTTTTACTGTTGTCACAAATGAGATTGAATATGGTTCATTTTTTAAAAAAATTTTACAAATTTCATATAATATTGTAGAAATGGACGAAGTTTAATCTCCCTTGGGGTTAGGAAAGATGAAAGATCCAACATCGAAATGGATCGCCACGGATTGCACAATCTGTTATCACAGCTGTGGCATGAATGTTCTGGTGGAAGAAGGTCGGATCACAAAAGTGCAGG
>CAYMJV010000062.1:11326-18225 GCA_964390545.1 uncultured Syntrophaceae bacterium | reverse complement strand
CTCTCCTTCGAAATTCCGAGGCTCCCATCTTCATGAAGGGGCTTGACGATCATGGGGAAGCTATCTCCCCGAATAGGGTTCACCCCCCGGTCGAAAATTTTATACCGGGGAGTGGGAATACCTTGTGATTGGAGGATGTCCTTCACCTTTCCCTTATCCAGACACAATCCCAACGTAAGTGGAGAGGATCCGGTATAGGGAATCCGGAAGAGGTCCAGTAGCGCAGGGATATTCATCTCCCAGCAGGAATTTCCATAGACGCTCTCACAAAGGTTGAAGACCACATCGGGCCGGATCTCCTTTAGCCAGTGGATCACGGTGAGGATTTCATCTCGAACGGCCATGACATAGCCTTGATGACCAAGGGATCGAAGCGCCCCCTCAACCGCTCCGATCTCCTCGAGGATGGCATCCTCAGCCAGGATATCCTTTGCCTCTCCTTTCTCCAACCGTTCAAGGAGATTGTACAAGACGACGACTTTTAACATGAACCGTTTATCCTCGTTCCCCGAACCCTGTCAGGTCCAGGGCTACGCCATCACTTTCTTCGAGGCAGATTTCTCCTCCCCATTCGATTTGACCTTTTTGAATTCGATGATATTGGGCTCCGGATACTCAAAGACTTGCCCTTCATAATTTCTTAAGACGAGCTTCCCCTTCTCTTTCGAAATCAC
Organism: uncultured Syntrophaceae bacterium; assembly: GCA_964390545.1. Classification (GTDB taxonomy): domain Bacteria; phylum Desulfobacterota; class BSN033; order BSN033; family UBA1163; genus CAYMJV01. The sequence goes on along the minus strand of CAYMJV010000062.1, from coordinate 17,551 downwards.
ATAGTCGGGTTCCACAGGGATCTTTCCGCCCCCGCCGGGCGCATCAATGACATAAGTGGGGATGGCGTAGCCCGTGGTATGGCCTCGCAATTTCTCGATGATCTGAATCCCCGTGGCCACAGAGGTCCGGAAATGCTCCGTTCCCGTAGCGAGGTCACATTGATAGATATAGTATGGACGGACCCGAATTTTGAGGAGTTCATGAAACAGTTTCTTCATCACATAAGGCTTGTCGTTAATGCCTTTGAGAAGAACGGTTTGACTCCCCAAAGGAATGCCCCCGTCGGCCAGTTCGTTACACGCCCTTCTCACCGCATCGGTGATTTCCTTGGGATGGGTAAAATGGATGGAAATCATCAAGGGATGATATTTCTTCAACATCCTGACCAAACCCACCGTAATCCTCTGGGGAAGTGTCACCGGAGCTCTCGTCCCGATTCGGAGGAGTTCAATATGAGGAATCATCCTTAAGCGGCTCAAGATCTCCTCCAGCCTCTCATTTTCCAAGAGGAGCGGATCTCCTCCGGAGAGAAGGACATCTCGAACCTTTTTATGGGTTTTCAAATATTTCAGGACTTCCTCAAAATTGCCCTGGGTAATGGCCCGCTCATTACTTCCCACCAATCGTCTTCGGGTGCAGTATCTGCAATAGGTGGCACACTGATCGGTCACGAGCAGGAGAACCCTATCAGGATAGCGATGGACGAGGCCTGAAACGGGAGAATTCTTGTCCTCTCCACAGGGGTCCACCATATCATTTTTCGAAAGATGGCATTCCTCAATCCGGGGAATGGCCTGTCTTCGAATGGGACAGTTGGGATTGCTTGAATCCATAAGGCTCACGAAGTACGGGGTGACGGCTAATGCCAGTCTTCCCTTCGACTGTTTAATCCCCTCAATCTCCTCAGGGATCAGCTGAAGGATCTCTTGGAGCTGTTCCAGCTTGGTCACCCGATGGCGAAGTTGCCACCTCCAATCATTCCATTCCTTCTCGGAAATCCCTTTCCACGCCGAGGGAATGGATTCTTTAACCTCTTCCACCTTCCTTTCTTCTTCCCGAGTGGGAAACAATACAAGTTGCGATTTCTTTTCTGTCCCTCTCAGCGGGACAGGGACACTAGAGTCCGAAGCAGGCTCCATTTTCACTCCTTCCCGCATACCCGCTCTGGCCAGCCTTTTCAGGAAATAAAAAAGGAGATATCACTCGATACCTCCTCTGATGAGATCATGTAAAGGCTCTCTTTTTTGAAGAGCAAGCATGCACCTTTTTTTCTGTTTACGTTGACGAATAATGCTGACCTCCCCTTGAAAGGTGTTGTCACTTATGTTGGCGCCCCCCCATCCTATGAAGAGGAGGCGCCAACTCCTCGGCACAATCATGGCCTGCTCACGATCCACACTACTTCTTGGGTGGTGCAGCAGGCGCTACGGGCGCAGGTGTGGCTGCCGGTGCAGCAGGAGCCGGCGCCTCAGCAGGTTTAACCTCCTCCTTGGCCGCTGGTTTCTCTGGTGCCTTAGGTTTGCATGCCATTCCCATGGCAGCTAAATTAATCACCAAAACCAGTGCGAGCAAGAGCAAAATCCATTTCTTCATGTACCTTCACCTCCTTTCTGATTGGTTCGGGACCCCTCCCCTTTTTCTACCCGATGGAAGAGCCTTCACGCCATCGGGGAATGAGATCTGTCGGATCGCTCGCCTCAACATTCTCGGATCAACGGGTTTCTTAACAATATGCTGAATCCCCATCTTTTTCAGTCGGGGGGCAATTTCATCTGTGATCGAAGGGCTCATGAGAATGAAGCGATCGCCCCATTTCTTCAGAAAGGGGGGCTTTCCCTCCAACACCTCCATCTCCACATCGCCTAAGATCACCCCTCCTCGAATCTCTTTTTCCCTTCCCTCCAGTTGCGAAAAATCCTCAATTTCCACTACCTGGAATCCATATTTTTGAAGGATCTTGTTTAAGCTAAGCCGAACGAATTCATCCCTGTCAATGACAAATGCCCATTTCACCTTCTCGTTCATAAACAATTAGTAGTAACAAATTTCGTGCCAAATCTTCTTTATGAACGAAGATAGGGACATTTTAAAGAAATCTAATAATATCATAAGGTTAAATTTATATTGTCTCTATCATCCCCTTTCTATATATAGATATATATGCATCGAGTGTGAAAAATTGCCATCCAATTTTTGCAAAAATGCGACAAAATGCCCTCCTCTTTCTCTCCTTTTTCAATTTTAGTGACTTTTGGCCACCCTTTCTCTTTCTTCGGACCAAGCTTAAGGGAGACGAATATTTAATCATGCAGGAAAGGGTTCGTCTTTTCCCTCCATCTTCCGGTGAATTGTCCGGACATTGATTCCCAATAACTCAGCTGCCCTGCGTTTATTTCCTTTGGTCGCTTTCAGAGTTTGAATCAATAATTCCTTTTCCACTTCCTCAAGGCGTGTCCCGATCTTGATCGAAATCACCTCAGGCTTCTCCTTATACTCACGGATCTCTGACGGAAGATGGGGAAGATCAATCACCTCAGGGCTATGGATCACCAATATCGATTCGATCGTATTCTCCAATTCCCTCACATTTCCGCTCCATTCATAATCCATCAGGAGGTTCATCGCCCTCTGTGAAATTCCCTTCACCTTCATCTTATATTTTTGATTGAATTTATCAATAAAGAAATTGATCAAGAAAGGAAGATCCTCCTTTCGTTCTCTCAAAGGAGGCAATTTGATATTGACCACATTCAGTCGATAATAGAGATCTTCTCGAAACACACCGTTCTTAACCGCCTCTTGCAGATCCCGGTTGCTCGCAGCAATAATGCGGATGTTGACTTGGATGGTTTTATTCCCGCCAACCCTTTCAAATTCACCCTCCTGAAGGACCCGTAATAGTTTGATTTGAGTGGATGGCGGGATATCCTCCACTTCATCCAAAAAGAGGGTTCCTGGGTGGGCCATTTCAAATCGTCCTTTTCGTGAAGCGATCGCCCCGGTGAAGGATCCTCTCTCATGACCGAAAAGTTCACTTTCGATGATCCCCTCGCTCAAGGACGCGCAGCTCACTTTGACGAATGGCAAGGACGCCCGGGGGCTCTTGTAATGGATGGCATTCGCGATGAGCTCTTTTCCTGTTCCGCTTTCGCCGACGATGAGGACAGAACTGTCGTAAGGGGCAATATGCTGGATGAGGTCGAAGATCTTCACCATCTTCTCGCTTCTTCCAATAATATTCTTGAGATGAAATTTGTCCTCCAATTTGGAACGCAGATCCCGGTTCTGAAGGACCAGGGTCTGTTTTTCCAGGGCCCTCTCCACCACCAGAGAAATCACCCGGGGATTAATCGGCTTCTCGATGAAATCGAAAGCCCCCAGCTTAATCGCCTGAACCGCCTTCTCTATCGTTCCCTGAGCGGAGATGACGATCACCTCTGTCTCCGGTCTGAGATGCTTCACCTCCTCCAAGAGTTCAATGCCATCCATTTTAGGCATGACGAGATCGGTGATGACCAGGTCGACCGTCTCCTGACGAAAAAGGGGAAGGGCCTCCTTTCCATTGGAGGCCAGAAGGGTTTCGTACCCCCTCTTTTTCAAAAGGAGACGGATGCTCTCCCCAACATTCGGATCATCCTCCACAACGAGGATGGTTTTCTTGTCCATGGTTTCTTGTTCCCAAAAAGGCGCCATGCGCAGAGCGCTGAGCGTTATTTTGGAGTAAGTGGGATTCTGATCCTGAAGGTTGAACCCCTATTCAGCTCGCTCTTCACAGAGATCTCGCCGTGGTGGTCTGAAATAATCTTTTTGGTGATCGAGAGTCCTAACCCGGAACCCATCGGTTTGGTACTGAACATGAAATCGAAGATCCTGGGAAGATTTTCTTTCGATATTCCCACCCCATTGTCCTTGAGGACGACAAAGACATTCTTCTTTGAACCCCGCGTGAAGAGATGGATCTCCCCTTTCTCAGAGACGGCTTGAATGCTGTTGACGATCAGATTGGAAAGAGCCAGATTGAATTGACTCACATCGATCTTTACCGGTGGCAACTTTTTTTGGAAATGGGTCTCGATCCTCGCGTTCTTCATCTGGGCATCCGGCCTGAGAAGCCGGACGACCGAATCCAGCACTTCGTTCAGCTGAACCCATCCAAAGGTTAACGGCGGGAGACGGTTGAAATCCAAGAATTCTTTTAGATTATTTTCCAAACGAAGGGTCTCGTAACTGATAAAGTTGAGCAATGAATGAATTTCCTCTTTCTGTGAAAGGTGGGTCTCTGTTCCCAGCTCTTCCCTCAGGAGTTCAATGTTGATATTCAGAGAACTCAGGGGATTCCGGATCTCGTGGGCCATCCATCGGGATAAAACACCAATGGTCGAAAGGTCTCGGCTCTTGCTGATCTCCCTGGAAAGCAAGCCCTTCTCCGTCACATCGGCAAAGGTGGCCAAGCAGCCCAGGAACACCCCTTGCTTATTGAAGATGGGGTTGAAACTGCACCGGAGGATGTGCGTCTCTCCATTGCTGGAGGAGGGAGGTGGGACCTGGATGGCGAGTTCAATATCATAATCGTTCTTCTTCTTCTTCTCGTAAACCGATTCGAAATGCTTCCGAATATTTTTGAAAGGAATTACCCTTTCATATTTCTTCCCCAAGGCCTGTTTCCTCCGGATCTCAAAATACTCTTCGGCCACGGGGTTGAAGATTTGGATTCGGCCTCGGGCATCCGCAAAGACGATGGCCTCCTCCAAATTCTTCAGAAGAATTTCGTAAAGGTTTTCGTCACTCCGACTCATTGAGAATGCATCACGCCATCAGCCCGTACCGTTTCAGGGCATGATGAAAAATGGTCCTTACCAGTTGGTCGTAACTCCAGCCCATTCGCTTCGCCATGATCGGAAGATCGCCATAGACAGGGGAGAGGCCCGGGAGAGGGTTTATCTCTAAGAAGTACGGGGTCCCATCCTTTCCCGCACGGATGTCCACCCGTGAAACATCCCGGCAATCCAGGGCCCGATAGGCCTGAAGGGCTACCTCCTCAATCCCCTTCTGGAGTTCTGGATCAATCGGAGGGGGACAGTGGTAGGCCACCTTCTCTTCCCATTCCCTCTTAATTTCCAAGGAATAGATGGCTTCTTCGATGGGCTCCCCTTTGATTTCTATCAGCATCACCCCGAGGACAGAGGGAACCTCGTTGCCGAGGATGCCCACGGTAAACTCAGGGCCTTTGACGAACTCCTCCACCAGAACCGGAGGCCCATAGTTCTCTAACAGCCATCTCGTCTTCTCCTCCAGAGATCGGGCATCCATCACTTTTGAATCCAATCGAACCCCCTTGCTCGATCCCTCATCACACAACTTCACGAAAAGGGGGTACGAAAGACTGATCTCCTTCAGGTCCTCCTTCCGATTCACTCTTTTGAATCGAGGGGTGGGGACCCCTGCGCTCATGACCACTCTTTTTGCCATCGATTTGTCCAGGGTGAGAGAAAGTGTGAGGGGATCGGAGCCGGTGTAAGGGATGTCTAAAAATTCTAAGAGGGCCGGGATGTGCGCTTCTCGGTTTCGACCTCGAAGGCCTTCGGCAACATTAAAGACAATATCGATCGATGCCTGTCTCAAACGATCGACCAAACCGGTGTCCCCTCCCAGTTTTATCACTTCATGTCCATCACGGACCAGGACGTCCCGGATGGCATCGATCGTTTCCTCAATATCAAATTCTTCGTAAAGATCTACGGGCTGATTTGCTTGATGGGAGAAATCTTTTTTTAAATTGTACGTGATCCCTACTCTCAATTTCATTTCAGGAAGCTTAAACAATTTTCTTTCGATATACTCTGGTTTTCAACCTTTGTCAACCCCGTTGAATAAAATTCGATCAGAAAAATATTTGGGCCGTGTTATGATTCATTCATCCCACTAACCGCTGACAACCTAAATCTATATTCTACGGGGTCAACCCTGTTGAATAAATTTCGATCCGAGAAATGCTTAAATCCTATGATGACTCATTCGTCCCACCGGCCGTTTTTGATTCAAATCTATATTCAACAGGGCCAACTCTAATCCTGATCGATCCAAAAAATTTCTTCCAGAAAGAGGCCTTCCGTTCATCGTTCTTCGTGAATCGTTTATTGTTTTTCGTTCACCATTTCTCATTCATCGTTCAACGCTTCTTTAGAACGGCTTTAAGGAAAAAGTCTTTTATGTTACATTACATT
>CAYMJV010000062.1:0-11226 GCA_964390545.1 uncultured Syntrophaceae bacterium | reverse complement strand
TCAACGCTTCTTTAGAACGGCTTTAAGGAAAAAGTCTTTTATGTTACATTACATTTGGTCAGCTATAGGTTAGCGTGAGAATGAAGCGAGAAGAAATTCTAGGAGCTTTGGGACGGCTCAGACGAGGGCTTCTCCTGATGATCCTCGTGGTCATTGGATGGGGGATCCTTCTCTATCCTTTTTCAAAAACCGTGCTTCGCTATCTTCAAACCAACCTTCAGGAGAACCTGGTTGCCTTCGGCATCCCGGAGGCCTTCCTTTCCCTCCTCAAGTTAACTCTCTATGGCAGCCTCTTCCTTTCCGTGCCGGTCATCTTCTATCAGGTTTGGAAATCTTTCTCCCCTCTGTTCCATTCGAAGGGATTGAAATCTCCCTTTTCCGTTCTCTTGGTCGCCATCTTTCTCTTCTACCTCGGAGCCTCTTTCTGCTGCTTCGTCACGTTGCCCTTTGGCATCCGCTTCCTTCTTGGATATCAATCGGCCCATCTCAAACCGATGATCTCCGTGGGGAAGTACGTTTCGTTCTGTGCCGGGTTCATCTTCGCCTTCGGGCTCATCTTTGAACTCCCCCTCATCCTTGCTCTCTTGAGTTACCTCCGAATTGTTACGGTGTCCTTTTTGACCCGAAACCGCAGATATGCTATTCTCCTCATCGCCATTCTCTCTGCGGTACTTACACCTACACCGGACGTTTTTAATATGGCCCTGATGGGTGGTCCACTCTATCTCCTATTTGAGATTGGGGTCCTTTTGGCAAAAATCATTGAACGTAAAAGAAGGAAGATGGAGGTCTCCTCCACAGACATCTAATACAAACCCAACAATTAAATGGTCATCGCGGTCGAAGCCCTGCACCCCATGGTGTACAGAGCGACGTAAGGCAAACTGTCTGTAAAGCGGTCATCCAGAGGGGAATGTCTGAAGGATCTCGGTATGATTCTTCGTGGAATTCAGCATAAATCGACCTCTAACAAACGAGAGGGAGACGGGGGTCGACTATCCTTTAAAAATGCATACCCGGTTTCGTCCTCCTTCTTTCGCCTCATAGAGGGCCAGATCTGCCATCTTCACCAGCTCTTCTTTTGATTTCATCCGATGAATCGGAAAATTGGAGATCCCTAAACTGATTGTAATATGAATTTGGGTCTGCCCCATGTCGAAGGAAGTATTCTCAACGGATCGCCGGATTCGTTCCGCAACCATGCTCGTAGGATCTAAGGGAGCTCCGGGCAGTAACAGAACAAACTCCTCCCCGCCGTAGCGAGCGACGGTATCATATTGCCGAACCGAATTCTTCAACAGAGAGGCAATTTCACGAAGAACCTTGTCTCCACCGTCATGGCCGAAGGTATCGTTCACCTTCTTGAAATGATCAATATCGACCATGATCATGGAAAGGTTGCTTTCGCTCTCAAAAGCCTTTTGGGTTTCGGCACTCAATCTTTCCTCAAAATGTCTCCGGTTAAAAAGGTTGGTCAGCGTGTCATAGATGGCTTCTTTCTTGACCGTGCTGAATCTCTGAATATGTTTTAAGCTCGCGGCCATCTGATATCCAAGAACGGAGAAGAATTGAAGCCTTGGGACATTATACATATTGGCCTGATCACTGTTGATGGAGATGCAGCCTATGATCTCTCCTTCGATCACAAGGGGTAACGTGAGATGAGATTTCAGGCTAGCCTGGGGATCCATCACCTTCTGTTTGTTTCTCAACTTTCCCTTCTCCACCTGAAGGTTCACTCGTTCCACCTCGATGGGCTCTTCCCCCACAATCGAGAAGACCTTGAGCATGTTCTTCACCACCTCTTGGGTAAAGGCAGGAGGGCAAGATTCCTCCTGAAAAAGGGAGAGCATGGGGCCTTCTTTCCAGAGGACTCCAAAAACAGAAAAATCAAATAGACTGGGAAGAGTGGTTCCAACCGAATCAATGATTCCTTTCACCTCAACGCTTGTGCTAATGGCATTAATGATGGACCGAAGTTTATTTAGGTCTTTAAAAGTAATAAACTCCATTGGACTCCTCTATTTCTTTGAAACCATTCGCTCGGCCTCTCTTACTTTTGGGAGGACCTTCGGAAGAAGCTCTTTAGTGATCACACCCTCTGTCAATGCAGAAAAAAGGTGGGAGAGTTGATTGATCAAGCTTTGAAAACCTCGATGGATCTCCGCGGGATGGAGATTCCGGCAGCCCCTCTTCACCTCCTCCAGAGCAAGGCCTTCTTCAGAAACTCTTAGGGAGTTTAAAAAAGGATACTTCTCTCCAATCTTTCGAATGGCTAGATTAAAAAGGAGGGTCAGGATGGCCTCGCCGATCAAGGCTGAGACACTCTCCCAGATCTCCTTCAAGAGATTTGCATAGAGATCCGAAATCAGATCAGAAGAAAATTTTTCTTCTCTTCCTTCTTTCACAACCCCTGCCCTTCCTGCCCGTCGAGGGGTTTACCCCGTTAGAAAGCCCCGCTGCTTGCAGCGGGGATAAAGGTAATTCCCTTACGTGAGCCTTCCCGTTAGAGGGCCAAAAATCTTCTAACGGGGTTTACTTTCCTGCCCCCTCAACTTTTTGATCGCATGGTGAATTTCATCATGGTAGATATAGAAAACCAGGATGATGAGGGCTGATATCCCTGTCAAAATCAGAAAGGTTTTGTACTGATGATCGAAGGCCTTCGCGCCCTGAAGACAGGCCATCAACGTCCCGGGAACTCTTCCCACGGTGGAAATGAGGAGGAAGATCCCCAAATGCATGGGCGTGAGCCCCAGGATATAGCACAGGGCATCCTTCGGAAAACCTGGAATTAAGAAAAGGAGAAAACTGAGGATGAGCCCTTCATGTCCAATGAGATAATCGAACTTCTTTCTGGTCTCTAAGGGCACAATCTTTTCCACGGCCAACTTCTCGAAAATCCTCGCCAGGCTGAAGGCGAACCATGACCCTATGAGAAGGCCGATCATGGAGTAGAGAAATCCCACCTTCGCTCCGAAGAGATAGCCTCCAATGAACTCGACAGCCCCTCCAGGAATGGGAGCGATTACCACCTGAATCATTTGAAGAAAGATATAGGCGAGAGGGGAATAGGCTCCGTAAGAACGAATAAGTGCCTTTAATTGGGTCCTATCATAGAGGAGCAGGTAAAATTTAACAACCTTCACCCATATTTGTGAATTATAATGATAGACAAGGAAAACAAACAGGCCTGTCAGGAAACAGATGAGAAGAACCCATTTTATTTTCGGTGAAAGGAAGTGTTTCATAGAGTGATAGTCAAGACATCTTGGGCCAAATGCCCATGTTTCAATAACATAAAAAAGGCTTTCAGTAAACCCCTAATCTTAAGAAATGTCAAGTCTTTATCAATGTTTTTCTTTCCAGCTGTGTCTCTAATCGGAAAATAGACAGCTCCGAAGATACATGATAACATTCTACCAAATAATGCCCACAACTCTCCTCCCTTTTTAAGGGAGGGATCGCCGTCCAAAGCTCCTAGCGGCGACCCAGTGGAAGGGACCAGGCTATGGCCCGGGACGGCAAGCTTCTTCATTCTGGTTTTGCGATGCGCTTTATCTACGCGTGGGCTAAAAGAAAAGAGAGAAATCCTATGAAAAGAATCCTTGTTACGATCTCAATCATCGTTGTCCTGTTTGTAGTTTTCATTCCGCAGGCAGGGGCCCAGATGGATCCCCTTCTCTCCTGGAATGACGGGCCAGCCAAACAACGCATCTTCAGATTCGTAGAGAAAGTAACAAAGGAGAATGGGCCAGACTACGTGCCGCCGGCTGAGTGCATCGGCATATTCGACAGCGATGGCACCCTCTGGCCAGAGAGGCCCTTGCCCATAGAATTCTACTTCGTCATTCACCGGCTAAGACAGCTCGCGCCCAAACATCCGCAGTGGCGAAAAACCCCTCCCTTCAAGGTTCTTTTTGAAAAGAACCCGAGGGCCCTGACGACGCTGAGCAAACAGAATATCGAGAAGCTCATGTTAGCAGCCTATGCTGGAATGACTCAGGAAGATTTCCGCCATGAAGTGCAGAAGTGGATCGCCACATGGCAACATCCACAACTCAAGGTAGGTGTGAAGGGGCTCTATTATGAACCGATGCACGAGTTGCTGGATTATCTGAGGGGGAATGGTTTCAAAACCTTCATTGTTACGGGGGGCTCGAGCGATTTCGTACGTGCCATTTCGGAGCCCCTTTATGGCATCCCCGTCGACCAGGTGGTGGGGACCGAAATTGGACTGCGCTACAAGCTGACTGGCGGGAAGTCCTTTGTCGTCCGTGATCCGAAAGTAACCTCCTTTGAAAACGGCCCGCTGAAACCTGTGAACATTGAGCGGCACATCGGACGGCGACCGCTGATCGCAGTGGGCAACGGCAAGAGCGATATTGAAACGCTGGCTTATGCGAGCGATCGTCATGGCATGTCGTTATGTATGGTGATAAGCCACGATGATGCGAGCCGCGAGTTTGAATATCGTGCGGATGAAATGCTGAAGCCAGCCCAGGAGCGCAGCTGGCTCGTCGTCAGCATTAAGCGCGACTGGAAATTGATATTTCCCAAGTGACTCGGATAAAAATTCTTAAACAATCTTTTGAATTCTTGTTTTTTTCTTTTAAAATTAAGATTACTACTTCGAATATTGAGAGCGAGGTTCGACAAAGGAGGTGGTGAGAGTAAAGCTTTTTAAGTAAAAAGGGGGGGCATTGAATTCAATGGAAAGGAGGTTATTATGCAAAACAAGAAGTTTCTGGGGTTAGGGTTGTTTCTGTTTGCTCTGTTATTTTTAACTTTTTCGAATGCAGAAGCGCAGAAGCAATCGCCGTTGATCGGGAGGGACACATTGAATTTCACCCTTCCCTCCACGCATGATCGGATAATCAATTATGCAGAAGAGTATTATGGGAAGCATCACCTGATCATCACGTTCTTCCCGGCTGCCTACACCCCCGTCTGAACGGGCGAGATGGAGGGCCATCAGAGGAATCTTTACCTCTATGAGCGCTTCAACGCCCGGGTTCTGGGCGTCAGTCGGGATGATGTGACCACGTTAAAGTACTGGGCAAACGGACTAGGGTTGACATTCCCTCTTTTGTCAAATGTGACGGGTTTTCTCGGTGTCTATTTTCAGATTCAGCCTGATGGAAAACCGATCTTCGGGAGACGGACGGTCATCATTGATAAGGCCGGAGTGATTCGTTATGTGCGCGATGGTTCTCCTGAATATAAGGATATTCTCCTCTTTCTCAAGAAGCTGAACCAGGAAGGAGGAAAATCATGAAAAAGAAGATATTAACGATTCTATGTACTGTATTGGTAGTGGTTTGGCTCTCTGGATGCGCGACAACACAAACGACTCAGAAGCCTTACCGCATTTCTCCTCAAGGCACGGTGATCTGGGAGGATGAGTTTGAGTTTTCGCCTCCTCCTTTGGGGTGGAAGTTGTTACGGCCTGAGACGGGGGGAGATATCAACTTTGGGTTTATGAGGGACGATCCAGGGGGATTTCCCTCCATGACGAGCTTTGCCTATGATGAGGAGCCTTTTGGGTGTTCGACACAGTTTGAGGGCAGGGAGAAGGAATTCTTTAAGAGGTTCCTCTTCAATGCTATTCTCGAATTCAAAATGTTAGAGAAGAAAAAGGTTCAGGTTGTTGGGGGAGAGGGACTCCAGGTGGACGTAGAAGGAAAGGATCCCGTTAAAGGCGAGAAGGTTCGAGCCCGTGTTATTTTCGGGAAACGAGGCGACAGGATAATAGGTTTCTATATCACCCAGTGGAGGCCGATTGATGGAACGTACGATATGTCGGCCTTTGATGATTTCGATAAGTTCGTAAAGTCGTTTAAGTTCCTGAAAAAATCCTTCTACGAAACTTTATAAACTTCGTTTGCCAGAGGCGGTGGTAGAACCCCGCCTCTGGCAATCCTTTTTCAAGCCCACCCTTTCGGCGTCCCCAAGGGGATTCCCTTCGACGACGCTCAGGACAAGCTCACTCCTGTTGTCCCGGTATGTAAAAACCGCGGTGTCCTTGACCCCCAAGGACACCGCATCTCAAAATTAAGAGCTTACTTGAAAAAGGCTTGGCGTCCCCAAGGGGATTCGAACCCCTGTTGCCGGCGTGAAAGGCCGGTGTCCTTGGCCGGGCTAGACGATGGGGACACTCCTAATTTAGATTACGGAATACAAGGTGCGGAGTTTTTATTAATATATTCTAAAATTCAAATTCCTAAATACAATACCTACCTGAAAGCCCCCTAACCATCAGGCAAGCCTGTTGTCCCGGTGGAATACCGGGGTGTCCTTGGCCGGGCTAGACGATGGGGACAGCTAAAACCGAAAATCCTAAATCCGAATTTCGAAACTCGAAACAAATTCAAAATCCTAATGTCAAAATTCCAAACTTTTCCTTTTCTTAAATTTGGTCATTCGAACATTCGTGCTTGTTTCGGATTTCGTGCTTCGAATTTAGAATTTATTCTTTTATGGTGGGCCGTACTGGACTCGAACCAGCGACTCTCTGCTTAAAAGGCAGATACTCTACCGCCTGAGTTAACGGCCCTTTAACGCTACAGAGTAAGAGAAAACCCGTTGAATTGTCAAGTAGATTATGAGATCAACCAAGGGAATTGGGAGGTCTTCACCGGGGGATTACTTCGATTTTCTTCGCCTTTCCTTTCCCTTCCGGAATTTGCTCTTTAACTGACGTGCCTCCGCAAAAGGATGCTTGATCACAATCGTTTCGTTCCTCTCCTCGCCAACAGAAACCATTATAATTTTTGTACGGATCAACTCCTCAATCCTTCGGAGATAACGTTTGGCATTGCGCGGAAGATCCGAAATTTTCCTCATCCCCCGGATCTCCGCCTTCCATCCTTCCAACTTTTCATATATCGGCTCTGCAGATTTCAACATCTCAAGGTTGGAGGGAAAATGATGATAGATCTTTCCATGGATGCGATATCCTGTACAGATCTTAAGCTCATCGAAATCATCTAATACGTCCAATTTGGTAATGGTTGTCCCCTGGACACCATTGATCCGCATCGCATGGTTCACCACAACGGCATCAAACCAACCACATCTTCTCGGTCTCCCCGTTGTGGCGCCGTACTCCCCTCCCCTTTCACGAATCTTCTCGCCTATTTCATCTTTCAGTTCGGTAGGAAAGGGGCCCTCTCCGACACGGGTCGTATAGGCCTTCGCCACTCCAACGACTGAGCTGATCATGGTTGGTCCAATCCCAGAGCCAGCGCAGGCATTTCCCGCCACGGTGTTGGAGGAGGTCACATAGGGATAGGTTCCGTGATCCAGGTCCAATAAAGCTCCTTGGGCTCCTTCAAAAAGAACAGGTTTCCCTTTTTGAATCGTTTCTTGCAAAAAGAGTGAAGCGTTTCTCACATATTTTTCGAGGTGTGTCTTGTAACCGTTGTATTCATTAAAAATCTCTGAAAAATCAAAGGGCTTCTCTTTTAATATCTGCTCCAGATAGATATTTTTCTGAGCGAGATTGTCTTCGAGTTTTCTACGGAATATCTTTTCATCCAAGAGGTCCACCACACGAATGCCGCAACGGGCCACCTTATCTTCATAAGCAGGCCCTATTCCCCGGCCCGTGGTCCCGATCTTGAAGCCCTTTTCCCTTGCCACATCGATCTTGCGGTGGTATGGAAGGATAAGGTGGGTTTCTTCGCTGATCATCAATTGAGAATCGTCTCTTAAATACCCCCTCCGCTTAAGCTCGGTAATCTCCTCGATCAAAACCGCCGGGTCAAGGACCACCCCATTTCCAATAATACATTTCTTGTTCTTATAGAGGATGCCCGAGGGTATTAAATGGAAGACAAATTTCTCTCCCTTCAGAACGATCGTATGGCCTGCATTATTTCCCCCCTGAAAGCGAACCACCGTATCCGCATATTGAGTCAACAAATCGACGATCTTTCCTTTTCCCTCGTCCCCCCATTGAGCTCCAACAATTACCACGCTGGCCATAAATACCCCTCATCTCATTTCAAATCATGAAAGTATAATTTGACGAACCGAAATGATGTTGGGCAATCGTAAGATCTCACCCAGCATTCCCGGTGGTAAAGGCGCATCCAGATGGAGCAGCGAAATCGCATTGCCACTCATGCGATCGCGACCAAACTGCATGGTGGCAATATTGATATCCCGACTTCCCATCGCCATCCCGATATTCCCGATCACTCCTGGCTTGTCATAATTGTTGACGAGTAAGATATATCCGTCTGGAATCGCCTCAATAATGAAATCATTGAGCCTGACGATCCTCAGCTCTTTCCTGCCGAAAAGAGTTCCTGCAATCGTGTTCTGTTCCATCTTGGAGCGCGCGGTAATGGCTATGAGATTGGCAAAGTCTTCATGGGTGGCACTGGTCGACTCGATGATCCTTATCCCTCTTTCCTTGGCCATTACCGGAGCATTCACATAGTTCACGGTTTCACCCACAAAGGGAGTCAGAAGACCCTTCAGGATGGAAATCATCACCGGTTTCGTTCCATAATTGACCAGCTCACCGTAGTATTCGATGAGGACCTCCTCAATGGCATAATCAGCAATCTGACTTAGAAAGCTTCCCAGTTTCTCTCCGAGCTGAAGATAAGGTCTTAAGAACGGAAGAATGTCGGGACTCACCATCGGGATGTTCACTGCATTACGAGCTTCTCCCTGGAGAAGGTAATCAACCACCTGCTGTGCAATGGCGATGGCCACATTCTCCTGGGCCTCTCCCGTAGAGGCTCCTAAATGCGGAGTGCTGACCACCTCTTCCAATTCCAGAAGGGGATTTCCAACGGCTGGTTCCTTCTCAAAGACATCCAGGGCCGCTCCAGCTACCCTCCCTCCCTTGATGGCCTCATAAAGGTCCTTCTCATTGATGATTCCCCCTCGAGCACAATTGATCAAGATGACCCCTTTTTTCATCTTCGTCATGGCGCTCTTATCGATGAGGCTTCGGGTTTCTTCGGTCAAGGGAGTGTGAACGGAGATGAAATCAGCCCGGGTCAAGAGTTCATCCAAAGACACGAGGTCCACACCTTTCTTCTCGGCCACCTCGGGTGATAAATACGGATCATAACCGATCACCTTCATCTTCAAACCCCTCGCACGGTCTGCGACAACCGTCCCAATGACACCGATGCCGACCAATCCAAGGGTCTTATTATAAAGTTCCACTCCCATAAACTTTTTCTTCTCCCACTTTCCCCCTCTCATGGAAGACGTTGCCTGAGGAATCTTACGGGAGATCGAAAGCATCATAGCAATTGTATGCTCTGCGGCTGCAATGGCATTCTCCTGGGGAGTGTTCATGACCACGATCCCTTTTTTGGTGGCTGCAGGAAGATCCACGTTATCCAGACCAATCCCTGCTCTGCCAATCACCTTCAGGTGCGTTGCCGCTTCGATGATATCCCTCTTCAATTTTGTCTCACTTCTGATAATGATCGCATCGTATTCTGGAATGATCTTCTTCAATTCCTCAGGGGGAAGACCTGGCCGGACATCCACTTTCAGGTTTTTCGCCCCACCCAAGATCTCCAGTCCTTTATTAGACAAAGGATCACTGACGAGTACCTTCTTAACTTCATCCATGTCATCTCCGATTGAGGACCCCTTTGTTTGAGGACCGCTTCGCTTAAGGAGCACTTCGTTTGAGGATCACTCTGTTTGAGGTCTAAAGAATTTGCCTCTAACCTACCGCCTTAAGTTCTCCAAAGGAGAACGCTCCTCCAACCTCTATCCTCTTCTATTCCATCAAAACCACTTCCGCTGCTCTGACTCCTGCTCCCAACTCAAACGCATGCCCCATCTCCCTCAGAAGCATCTCCAGAGCTGAGATGACCATCACCATGTCCAATCTTTCATAGTATCCGAGGTGGGCGATTCGAATGATTTTGCCTTTTGCCTGATCCTGTCCCCCTGCAACTGTGATCCCGAACTTCTCAAAAAAGAGGTTCTTCAACTTCCCACCATGGATCCCTTCCGGAACTTTGATTGCCGTCAGCGCATTACTGGGGGAATTTGGGGCATAGAGTTCAAGACCTAATGCTTTCACAGCTGCACGGGTCGCTGCACCCAGTTTTTCATGTCTTTGGAAAACGGTTTCCAGCCCCTCTTTCCGAATTAGTTTGAGCGATTCCCTCAGTCCCACAAATAAGGAGATGGCGGGAGTGAAAGAATTCTGATTCTTCTGTGCATTTTTCAATTCCTTTTTAAAATCAAAATAGAATTTGGGTAGGTTCGACCTCTCCACAAGCTTCCATGCCTTATCGCTCAAGGCAACAAAGGAGAGTCCTGGGGGGAGCATGATAGCCTTTTGAGAACCACTAACCAAGACGTCGATCCCCCATTGGTCCATAGGGATATCAAAAACGCCAATGCCCGTAATCGCGTCAACGACAAGGACCGTATTCTCATACCGTTTAACAATCTCGGCAATTTCCTTGATGGGGTGTTTTGCTCCCGTAGAGGTCTCACTGGCCTGAGTATAAACGGCTCGAATAGAAGGATCAGCCTTCAGTGCTTCTCCGATTTTTTGGGGGTCAACGGCCCTGCCCCACTCCACATCAATGGCAACAAACTCGATCCCAAAGGCCTTACAGATTTCACCCCATCTCTCGCCGAACTTCCCTCCTCGAACCACAAGGGCCTTATCCCCTTTAGCAAGAATATTGGAAACCGCTCCTTCCATGGCACCGGTTCCAGAGGAGGTGAAGATCAACACCTCACGCTTCGTCTGGAAAACGTATTTCAATCCCTCCCTAACCTCCGCAAATAATTTTTCGAACTCCGGTTCCCGGTGGTGCATGATGGGCTCCGCCATCTTGAGAAGCACCTCCGGAGGAAGCATCGTCGGCCCCGGTGAAAATAGATATTTCTTCTCCATAAAATCCTCCTATGACAACCCTGCCCATCCTGAGATCCGCAGAGATGAATTGGCCAAAAATTCAATAAATCATTCACTTATAAGATTAAAGCTTATAAATATTATTTTATAATCCGTGCGGTGTCAATACTATACCGCCATTTTGTTGAAGCCTTGACTTTTTGAGAATTATCTTATAATTTTAGAAAGTTACAACAAGGGAAAAACTTCTATGGACCGGATGATTACAAAAACTTTAGCTGAAATCTACCTCAAACAGGGTGATCTTCGAAAGGCCTATGAAATTTTAAAAGTGCTTTCAGAGCAAGAGCCCTCCGATAAAG
>CAYMJV010000061.1:0-18566 GCA_964390545.1 uncultured Syntrophaceae bacterium | reverse complement strand
AATGTCTCCCGCCAGGCCTCCATGTCCTCGGTTATTACCTCGTGGATGACGGACTTGAGTTCATCAACGGTCATATCTGAGACCTTCTTAGCAGATGTTTTCATTTTAATAACCTCCTCCACCGCTCTTCGAATTCATCTTCTCAATAGTCTAAATATAGGTTACCAGTTTTGACAAAATATCTCAATGGTTAAAACTCCAGGGCCAAAGCTCCCTAAAAAACAATACAAGCTTGGGGATCAGATTCAAATATTGACTTTGCAAAAGGTGGCAACCAAAAGTAAAAGGGGTTATCCCAATTTGGGATAACCCCTCTGTGTTTCTGGTGCCTAGGGTCGGAGTCCCTTCGAATGACTCAGGCCAGGTTTACTGGCATGGTCGAATCGACCGACGGATTCATGCCATTCTATGTCTTTAACCTGCCATAATTTTCGTAAATAAAAGCATCCGTTTGTTGCAAGAAAATAATTTCACTTCAGTTTTCTGTTAGGCTATGGAAAGCTTATAGTCTATCCAATCCAAGCTCCTTCAATTTTTCTGGTGTGGGTATTCCTACCTCACTCCATCCGCGGTAGGCATAGTAATCGCTCAAAAGTCTTCCCAAGGGAGGAAGTTGATTGCTGAGATCTTCGCCCGTCCGTTGAAGCGTCATGAACCGGGGAGGGAGAAAATCGTCCTTACGGCTGGTGCCAAGTCGAACGTTGTACATTCGCTTTAAGTTGAAAATCCTTTCGCCTGCCAACATATAGCTTGGGATATCGATCTCCCAACCCGTGATGAGATTCAACCAATCGACATGGTTGGTTACTGTGACTGCTTTCCCAACCTGGGAGAAACGGCAGAGAATCAATGCGTCCATGATACACATGAGATCTTGCATCTTGGCCGTAAACTTTGCCTTGCCTTCGATCTGGTAGGGGTCTTGAGGCTCAGGAATTCCGATCTCTGGCATGTTTAACGCCAACTCATACGGGTGGCTCCAACTCGCATTGTGGCAGGCCCCTCGGGCTGCCGTGGCATACGACAGAGCCTGACTGAAGAATCTCCTCGGATCATGGGCCGAGGGCTCAAGGCCTTTCACGTGGATAGCAAACTCGATGGCGTTCTTGCCGAGGGCTTCAGCCATCTTCTTCGAACCTTCAGCCATGAGTTTGCCGATACCTTCCCCTTTGCCCATCTTGTGGACCATCTTCACCACGGCATCCGCATTTCCCCAGACGAGTTCAACCCCATCTGTATCCTTCCGAGTGATGATCCCCTTCTCATAGGCCTCCATAGCAAAGGCAATGATCCCCCCTGCAGAGATGGTATCAAGGCCATAACGGTTACAGAGGTTATTTGCCTTCGCAATAGCCACGAGATCATCTACGAGACAGAGTCCTCCCAAGGTTCCAATGGTCTCATACTCAGGTCCCTCGCAGTCCATCGGCGCGTAGGGTCCCTCGGTCACCTTGATATGTCTTCCACACGCGATGGGACAGTTCAGACACGCCTTTCTCCCCGAAAGCATGGTGTCATGCATAGTGATGCCGGAAATCTTTTTTGCCCCGGGCCACCTTCCGTCCCTCCAGTTCCTGATAGGAAAGTTGCCAATCTTTTCATAATTGTCTATGCCGCCGGAGGTTCCGTATTTTCCGAAGGCCTCCGTCACCCCCAGAATATGGGGGGTGATGTTCTTGATGGAGGCTTTGAGACTGTCGGGCTTAGCAATGGGGATCGAACCATTCCCGTAAACCACCATAGCCTTGAGGTTCTTCGATCCCATGACAGCGCCAAGCCCGGTTCGAGCGGCGGCCCTTACGACATGCCCGATGTGTGGGATGCTGGCAATTCCCGCCATCCTCTCGCCGGCTTGTCCGATCACCGCTGCCGTCGCCTCCTTAAGAGTTTCCTTCTTCAGCCATTCTGTCGATTCAAAGGCGTCTCTGCCCCAAATGGGTTGGGCGTCGCGGATTTCTGCCTTGCCATCGTGGATCCAGAGATAGACCGGTGACTCGGCTTTCCCTGTAATGACAACCCCATCAAGACCAGCCCTCTTACAGTGAACGGCCCAGGACCCTCCGACGTTGGATTCACCGAAGAGCCCGGTGAGGGGCGACCGTGCCACGAGATGGTGCCTTCCTGACGTAGGAACTCCCGTTCCCGTGAACGGACCTGTCACGGCCATGAGGATATTCTCGGGCGATAGAGGATGTGTCTCAACGTCTGTCTCTTCATATAGAATCTTCGCCTCGATCCCAACGCCCCCGACAAATTTCCTGATGACGGCATCATCAAGATCTTGGACTTCGACTCTTCGGTTTGTCAGATTGATTCTTAAGAGTTTCCTGTGATAGCCAAACATCAACGGTATCTCCATCTTAGCAAAGCATTTTACCTTGGAAGGAATGAACCTACGGAAGAAGAATCATTTCTTGATAATCTCGTAATAAGTCTAAAAACTATCACTCCTGCGGAAGCAGGAGTCCAGAACTCTTTGAACTTACTGGATTCCCGCTGGAGTTTACCCCGTGCTTAATGCGGGGCGGGAATGACAAAAGTGGAGAAATTGCGATTTTTTACAAGACCATCATTTCTTGAGTTTATGAATAAGAATACCACTCCAGTCAAGGGCAGCTTCCATGAGGGCCTCGCTCAGCGTCGGGTGGGGTTTGATAGCCTCAGCCAAATCCTCCACGGCTGCCTCCATGGTCATCAGTGTCACTGCCTCACCGATAAGGTCCGTGGCATGTCGGCCGATAATATGGACGCCAAGGATCTCTCCAGACTCGGCGTCCCCAATGATCTTAACGAAGCCATTGATGTCGTCCATCGCTTGAGCTGCCCCACTGCTTATATAAGGAAATTTTCCTACCCTGACATGCCAGCCCTTGGCTTTGGCTTCTTCCTCGGTTAAGCCAACCGAACCAACTTCAGCCAGCCCCCAGATACAGCGGGGGATGAGTTCGGGTTTGATTCGCTTGGGTTGTCCCAAGATGTTCGCTAAAACCGCCTCTGCTTCGGCCGAGGCTTTATGGGCAAGCATCATCCCGCCCACGACATCTCCGATAGCATAGACCCCAGGTAGGTTGGTCTCGAATTTTCCATTGACTTTGATACAAGGCTCGTTCATCCCGAGTCCAAGCTTCTGGACATCGATGCCCTCCAGGACAGGGATGCGACCAGTGGCGACGAGAACCCGATCGGCCTGGAGCTTTTCAAGTTGACCTTTCTGGTTCTCATAATCGATCTCCACCTTCTCCTCCCGGATCTTCACTTCCTTGACCTTCGCCTCGAGATGAATCTTTATGCCCTGCTGCTCCATGAGCATCCTCATGGCTTTTCGAATCTCGGCATCCTCATTGATGATGATATCGGAGAGCAATTCCAGAATCGTGACTTCGGAACCCAGCAAACGGTAGATGGCGGCCATCTCCAAACCAATCACACCTCCACCGATAATCAGCAGTTTGGCCGGGAGATCTTTAGCATCAAGCGCTTCATCGGTCGTTTGGACAAAATGGCCATCGACCGATAGAAAGGGAGGGGTTCCTGGTTTTGCACCTGTTGCCAAAACGACGTATTTTGCAGACTCCTCGGATTGATGGCCATCCATGGCATGCACCCGAACTCGACCCGGAGCCAAGAGTTCTCCTTGACCTTGGACCACCCTGACCCCGTGCCCCTTCATGATCATGGCCAATCCATCCACCATCGTTTTTACTACCTGTCGCTTGCGAAGGACCATCTTGTCGATATCAATGGAAACCCGATCCGCCCCTTTCATGACCGGAGAACGCTTGGCCGCTGTCAAAATTTTCACGTCGTGGATAAAACACTTCGTCGGAATGCATCCCCGATTGAGGCAGGTCCCACCTAATTGGTCCTTCTCGATCAAAAGAACTCTTAACCCGTGCTGGGCACCCCGGATGGCTGCCACATACCCTCCCGAGCCGGCACCAATGATACACAGGTCATCCATTTTCTTCCCCTCTATTGTCTAAAGGCTCATGAAGGTGAAAGCCGGATGCTCCAATTTCCACTTGAGGTGTTGAAGGAAATCCGCCGCCGTCGTACCATCAACGATCCGATGGTCTACGGAAAGACCGAGCCGGGTGATACGTTCTGTTTGGACTTGACCGTTCACCATGACCAGCTTCTCATCCGTCTTCCCCACCGATAGAATTCCGCTTTGAGGAGGATTGAGAATGGCGGTGAAGTGGGTAATGTCGTACTGTGCCAGACTGGAAATGGTGAAGGTTCCTCGCTCCATTTCCTGGAGTGTGAGCTTGCCCTCCCTGGCACGAGCGACCAGATCAGATCTCTGTCTAACGATCTCGACGAGGCCAACACGGTCCGCCCTGGGAATGGCGGGTACGATCAGTCCCTCAGGCATTGCGACCGCCAGCCCTATGTTGATCTCGGGCATGATATGAATCTCCTCCCCCTTCAACTGGGCATTCAACATCGGAAAATCGGCGATGTTTAAAGCCACAGCTTTGATCAAGAAGTCGTTGATCGAAGGACGAAGGTTGAAACGCTTCTCGAAGACTAACAGAACTTCTTCTCTGAATTGAAGTAGGGGATCGAGCCAGACTTCAGAAAAGAAGTAGATGTGTGGTGCGCTGAATGCGCTTTCGGACATCCGGCGGGCGATAATCCTCCGGATGGTGCTCATGGGTATGGTGCTCCCCAGCGCCGGTCCGGCGGGGGTAGCTGTCGGTCGTTCGAGATAGGCCCTCACATCAGCCTGCATGATCCGGCCCCTGACCCCCGTCCCTCGAACTTCCTTGAGAGGCACGCCTTCTTTTTCGGCAAGCTTGCGCGAAAGTGTCGAAGCCTTCACCGCAGAAACTTTTGATTCGGCAGCGAGGACTCTCTCCACATCTTTTAGTAAGATGACTCCATTCGGCCCAGTGCCTGAGATCTGGCTGAGGTCAAGACCATATTCCTTTGCCTTTCTTCGAGCCGCTGGCACGATGCCTCGATCGCCTGGGATTTCTGTTTTTGGCCTGGGCTTCTTGCCAGGCGATACCGGGATGGAAGGTTCCGCACTGGTCTCGGCCGCGGAGAAGACAGGGCCTTCGACCATCCATTTGGTCGCCAGTTTCTCTCCGGGCGCCGTGATGACAGCCACGACCGTGAGGATGGGCACTTCCACCCCGACCGGGATCAAAATCTTTGACAGAATTCCGGAGCTTGGCGATTCAACATCTGTTGTCACTTTGTCGGCTTCTACCAGGAAAAGAGGTTCTCCCTTTTGAACGGCATCACCCTCCTTTTTGTACCATTCGAGGATCTTTCCCTTTTCGACAGTAAGTCCTAGTGCGGGCAGAACTACTTCAGTTGCCATAGCTTCTCTCCCGTAGGCCTGGATTACCCTGAGGAATAAGAAATGTTCCCATCTTAGCCGTAGCCCATCAATCTATTGATAGCTTCTTTGATATTCTCCTCGCTGGGAATGTAGAATTTTTCCAGCGTCGGACCGTAGGGGACAGGGGTCATTGGCGCACTCACGCGGATGACCGGTGCCTGCAGGCACTCAATGGCCTCCTCGGCCACGATCGCAGCAATCTCACTCCCGAAACCATTGCATCGTGTGCCTTCGTCCACCGTGATCAGTCTTCCGGTTTTCCGAACTGAGGCAAGGATCGTGCTCCTGTCAAGAGGGCAAAGGGTTCGGGGGTCGACGACCTCGATCTCAATACCCTTCTCCGAAAGCTCCTGAGCAACACTCAACGCCTTATTGACCATACGAAAGGTGGCAACGATCGTGATGTCCCTTCCCTCTCGCTTGACCGAAGCTTGGCCGAACGGGATCGTATAATACTCCTCGGGCACCGGTCCTTTCATGTTGTAAAGCATTTTGTCTTCAATGAATAGAACCGGATTTTCATCGAGGACAGCAGTATTCAGAAGTCCTTTCGCGTCATGGGGGTTCGAGGGTGCTGCAATCTTAAGACCCGGGATATGCATGAATAGGGCATGAAGGCTCTGGGAGTGATGGGCTGCTGCCCCTCGCCCTGCTCCAGAGGGGGTACGAATCACCAACGGAATATTCATCTGGCCCCCAAACATATAGCGCATCTTCGCGGCTTGATTTGCGATTTGATCCATGCACACGAGGGTAAAGTCGATGTTCATGAGTTCAACGATCGGACGCATTCCGTTGAGCGCGGCACCAATACCTCCGCCCACAATGGCTGATTCAGAGATCGGAGTATCGATGACACGGTCTGGCCCAAATTCTTCCATCAAACCCGCAGTCACTTGAAAGATGCCTCCAAAACAACCCACGTCCTCTCCCATGATGAAGATTCTTTCATCCCTCTGCAAGTTCTGCTTCAAAGCTTCATTCAGGGCTTCCCTGAAGGTGATTTCACGCATCCCGCTCTCCTCTCTCTTATGCAAAAAGATCCTCGAGGGTCTCCTGACCCTCGGGGAACGGCGAGGCATTCGCATAAGCCATCGCTTCTTCGACTCGTTCTCTGACAACTTTTTCCAAACTATCAATCTCACTTCTCTTGGCGATCTTCTTCTCGAGAAGGTATTCTTTCAATCGTTTGATCGGGCATTTTGCCTTCCACGCTTCAACCTCCTCCGCTTTGCGATACCTCGCCCCTAAGTTCGGGTCTCCTTCAAAGTGTCCGCGGAATCGATAAGTCTTACATTCGACGAGGGTAGGACCCCTCCCAGTTCGCGCCGCCTCGACGGCTTTGCCAACCGTTTTGTACACTGCGAGGACGTCCATCCCGTCCGCAATGACACCTGGCATGTTGTAACCAGCCGCGCGGTCAGCGATATTCCCAAGGGCTGTATGACGGGTCATGCAAACGGAGATCCCATAAAGATTATTCTCACAAATAAAGACCACCGGAAGCTTGTGGAGGGCTGCAAAATTGGCGCTTTCGTGGAAGGCCCCTGTATTGGAGGCTCCGTCTCCAAAAAAACAGAGGACGACCTGGCCGCTCTTTCTCATCTTCGCCGCCAGAGCAGCGCCATTTGCGATGGGACCACCGCTCCCCACGATCCCCATGGCCCCGAGCATGCCAAGGCTCAGGCTGGCGATATGCATGGACCCTCCCTTGCCTTTGCAATATCCTGTTCGCTTCCCAAACAGCTCAGCCATCATGGGTTTTAGATCGGCACCCTTCGCAATACAATGACCATGGCCTCGATGGGTACTGGTGATGAGGTCCGTCTTCTTGAGACAGGAACATGCGCCTACCGCAACCGCTTCTTCCCCGATGTAAAGGTGAGCTAAACCAGGCACATTTCCGCGAGCATATTGATCTACGATTTTCTCCTCGAAGGACCGAATCTCCAGCATCTTCTCCAGCATTTCCATGAGTAAGCTCTTTGAAAGTTCCAACTTAGGTCTCCTTTGACCCGCCTTGGCAGAAGACCACGTGTCCTTGCCGAAAGACACTGCGGGGTGTGGGTGGGCGAGAACGACAACCCTTTCGTTGCACGTCTCTACCAGAAAGTAATTTTGGCATGATCTTCGACCGGTTGATCCAGATCGATCACAGCCACCGGCACCTTTCCGGGTTCACCATAGTAGATCATCGCGTTAGAGTTCAATTGTCTGGTCTTACGATTTACGAAGATCTCGTCAAATCCCCCATATTTTCCATCCAGTTCAGCGAGTAAATTACGCAAGGTCGTCGCCTCGGTTTTACAGTATTCTTCAAGGATACCTGTGATAGGTACGACGGGTCCTGCATATCTTAGGTGGAGCTCTTTCATCATTCGACATCCAACGAAAAAGATTCCAACTCGTTGGCAACATCCTTTAGCCCCAGCTCTTCCAACTTTTTCCGCTTCGGAATCGAGGTTTCAAGATCCCAGCCATTGGCCTCATAATATTCATCCAGCATGGGATCAAAGAGCGGTGGCTCCAATTTTCGAAACCCGAAATAGGGCACGTCTTCTGTCATCATTCGGATCGGGGGATGGTCATCTTCTCTGCGGAAACCCTCTCGAATAATGAAGGCCCTGTCCAGGTTCAGCAGCCGTTCTCCTGCCATCATGAAATCCTGATAGGGGAGATCGATTCCCGTGGCCGCCTTAAACAGGTTCCACCACGGCCTCATATCAAAACCCAGGGTATCACGAATAAGAAAAACACAACTCGGCAGTGACTCCACAACACCACGGCTGATGGTGAACCATCGAAGGAGTCTCCCTTTCTCTTTCGGATTCCGGGTCTGAAAGGCCAGGTTGAGGTCGAGATCAATACCCAGTTCGGTAAGTTCCCTCTTGGAGAGCAGATTCGGGTGACAGGGATAGGGAGGATACCATCGCGTATGATCGGGGCCGACTTCGCTCACTGCGATGCCCAACGCAACCATCAACATGCTTCTCTGTGCAATCCCCTCCAGCTCCAACCCTTTCACACTGAGACAGAAACGCTCGGACCCTTTCCCCACGATCTTTGAGGCCTCCGTGCATCCGAGGGCCAAGAGTTGGCCGAAGCCCTCCTTCATGGCAATTTTCCGCAGGAGGTCAATCAGACCCTCCTGATCCTTGCAACCGAACCGGAGCTCTAAACCGTCAGTATCCTCCTTGGTGAGCAGTCCGTTTTCAAAACATTCCATGGCCCAAGAGAGGGTATACCCGATATGAAAAATATCCAATCCGTACCGATTGCAGAGCCCCGAGAGAACCAGGATGAACTCTAAGTCATCATTATCGATCAGAGAGCCGAAGGCTACGGGTTGGCCTGCCCAGTAATTACCTCCTTTAAACCCTTGATATTTGCCTGACTTAATTTCGTAAAGCTTCTGACAGGCAGGCCACGGACAGCACCAGCAGGACTTCGCCTTCGTGACATAACGTGCTAAGAAATTCTCACTCGAGATGGCGGTGGCCTTTTCGTAATCCCATTGCATTTCCCGAGCATTCCGCGTCATCAAGTTTCCCATCTCTGCAAAGAGCCTTACGAGGACGGGCGCCCCATAAGCCGACCATACCGGGGTCCACATGTCCCGGGATGTCTTGAGGTCCAATCGCTCCCGAAAGACCTTGTACGCTTCAACGAATCCCTCATAATCAGCCGGACGGATACCCTGGTGGCCGCGAACCGCTATGGCCTTCAGTTTCTTGCTCCCCATGACCTCGCCACATCCGGCTCGGCCACCACAATTATTTAGATTCCCGAAGATCGGGCTCGCATGGACTAAATTCTCAGCTGCCGGGCCGATGTACCTTAGTTGGATGTCGGGATCCTTTAACTCCCTGTGCAGCGCGGCATCCGTCTCATGGGTCAAAAGCCCCCAGAGGTGGCGAGCATCCCTTATCTCTATGTTGCCATCTTCGATATACAGGTAGACGGGGCGATCTGCCTTGCCCTGAATCGCCAAATAATCAATGCCGGCCCTTCTCAATTCAGGGCCGAAAAATCCTCCGAAACTCCCTTCAGCCACGGTGCCACGAGGCGATTTGCAAGCGACGGACATTCGCCCCATTCCGATGGGTAATCCATCCAGAGGGCCTGTGCCCAAGTAGAGGATGTTATCCGGTCCGAGGGGATCTGCTTTTGCCTTAACTTCGTTAAAAAGCAACCTCGCATTCATCCCACGGCAGCCGATGTAATCTCGCGTCCAGGCCTCGGGAAGAGTCTCCAAGGACGAGGTGCCACGCGAAAGATCAACCCGGAGAATGGTCTGTATCCTATTCTCTCTGACTTTCAAGCTGAACCTCCGCCGCCGGGTCTGACTTTGGTTTGGCCCGGCCTCCTCCAGGGAAACGGCCACTTCCAAGGAGCGATGACCTTAAAAAGACTATGTTCCCTTTTAGAGACCTCGTACATCGTCCTTTTGGAAATGGCTTCCTCTTTTTCTTCGTAGATGAGTGCACCCGTTGGGCAAAGGGAGACGCAGGTGGGTTGATCTTCGCCATAAAGGGATCGGATGCATTTCCCATCACAATCGACGACGGGAATATCACATTCTTCATGAAAGAGTTTCAAGACTTTGATTCGCGATGTCTCCCCACCAAAGATACCTTTCGTCAGAGAGGAACAGAAGGTCTCACAAAGCCGACACCCGTTGCATAGATCTTCGATGACATAGATCCTTTTCACAAGCCACTCGCCCTCTTTGCCTTATGGATCGGACGCCTCCCTCTTATTTCCATCTCTCCCTGGCCTCGCCGAGGCTTTATTTCCACGCTTGACGTTGTTCCACAAGTTCTAAAATAATCCCGTCAGGATCACGGAAATAGCACCATTTCCACTCGATCTTGCCTTGCTCCATGAAACTCTGGATCGGATAGTGAAACTCCACCCCCGCCGCCTCCAATTTCTTTCTCGTCTCTTCTATGTTGTCCACCTTGAATGCCAGATGGGCGGACCCGGCAATGGAAGGGTTCTGATGGTAAGGTTGCGCCTGCGGATCTTTGTATTCAATGAACTCCACTCTTGTCCCACCGATATCGACCACGGCAAGCTCGAGATCAGCATGCTTCTGATTCAATCCCCATTTATTTCCAAAGAGTGCCGACCCCAAGGTCTCATACTTGTTTCGATTTCTCGACTGAAGCTTCAGTCTCAGGATCTTCGTATAGAACTCGATGGTTCGATCCAAATTCTTGACTGAAAAACTGAAATGATGTACGCCGCTGATCATAGGGTGTCACTCCTTTCTCAGGCAGATCGTATCATAGGTCCCTTTGGCCTTGCTCATCTTACATAGGCCATCGTGCCGGGCAAACCGCAGGAAATCAATTCCTCGATGGGGTATCCGAAGATCCGCTCACACCCATTCTTCGTCACCACGACTTCCTCCTCGATCCTTGCTGATCCCTTTCCATCGGCCGATGGACAGTAGGTTTCCATAGCAAAGACCATCCCTTCCTGGATCGGATAAGGATATTGGAGGGAGAAAAGCTTCGATATAACGGGTTTCTCCCAAATGCTGAGCCCCACTCCATGTCCAAACTGAAGGAGAAAAGCCTCCTGTTCTGTTTTCATGCCGTAGGCTCCAGGCTCAGGCCATGCTTTCGCCACATCGGCAGTTGTGGCACCCGGCTTGACCGCAGCGATCGAATCCTTCAACCATCCCCAAGCAGTTTCATAGGCCTCCACTTGAGCCTTGGTGGGCTTTCCGCAGGCGAACGTTCGGTAATAACATGTCCGATAGCCCATATAGGAATGCATGATATCCAAGTACACAAATTCCCCAGGCCGAATGATTCGGTCAGAAAAGGTATGGGGATGGGGTATTCCTCTTTTGCCCGCAACGCTGTTGACGCATTCGACATCATCGGACCCCAGCTTATAGAGAAGATAGTTGGCTGCGGCGACCAGGTCGTTTTCTCTCATCCCAGGCCGTATCGTCCGTACAACCTCTTCGAAAGCGCCATCCACCATCGCCGCAGAGGTTTTTAAGAGTTCAATCTCATCCTTTGTTTTGATCATCCTCGCTTCTAATATGGTCTGTTGTCCGTCTGTGATTTCCAGTCCCAATTTTTCCAGGGCCCTCACAAGAGGAATATCAGCAATATCCATCCCAACAGGTTTCTTCTCAACCCCATATTCCTTGAGCCACTTGTGAATGTCTTGGGCCACCTTTTCCACACTTCCCACTTCGGTGGGGATAGCCCCTCTCATGGACCCAACGGCAGGAAACGTCCGGTCCGCAATCCAGGGGCAAGCGATCTTCTTGGCAGGGGCTCCTGGATCGAAGAGGAGTGGGTCTTGCCCTTTGGGTAAAATACAATAGCGGTTCATCTTGTTCCTCGCCCACTCTCCGATCGTCGTGCCCGTGATATAGCGTATATTGTCGAAGTCATAACAGACCAGAGATCCGAGCTTACTCGTCTCCAAAGCGGCCTTGGCCTTAGCGAGACGCTCCTTCCTTAGCCTTTCAAAATTGACTCTCTCCTCAAAATCAACACCCATCGTTCCGTATCTCACAATTTCCTCCTTTCTAAAACCGAAAATTAAGGTCAAGCCAAATCAAGATATTTTGTCCTCTCAATATCTACCCCTTTCGAAACCCGCCATCCTATCCTCACGAGACACAATGGAATCCATGAAGCGGACTAAACAACGCTATAACATGGGACGACCATCATACCTCACTTGGATATCTCAGCTCTGTAAACCCTGCAAGGAATGCTTTTAAGGTTTGTCGATCCGAAAATCGGATCATAGACGTCCCCTGGAATCACCACATTGATATTCGATTCGAAGCTCCCGTGATCTGGATCTTTTCTCTCAGGAAACCACCATTGGGCATCGACGGAGACAACCTGAGGGAGAAAGCCCTCCACAAGTTCGGCCTTGAATTTGGCCCGTTCCCGATTGCGGAAGTAGACGGATTCAACCCATACCCAGTCTCCCCCCGAAATACCCAAGTCTTTGGCTGTCTTGGGACTCATCTGAAGGATAGGCTCGGGAGACAACTTCCTTAAGCTTGCGATCTGCCTTCCTCCGGAATGGATATACGCGAGCTTCTTGCTGCCTCCAATGAGGATAAACGGGAATTCTGGAGTCGTTGCTGGTGGTGGCTTGTGATCTGGCAGAGGATCATAGCCATACTGTTTCAAGAGAGTCGAATAGAACTCTACCTTCTTCGATGGTGTCTTAAATTCAAAGGTCCCCTTGAGGTGACGCTGGTATTCTTTGGGTTTGGTCAGGAAGTTGATCCCTTCAAGATCTCTGAACCGGATCCCTGCATCCTTCATTCTGAAGTCGATATATTCCTCCGCGCTTCCCCAGGGAATGTCCAGGTCCATCCTCCTGGCCAATTCAATAAAAAACTTCAGATCAGACCATCTGTCGTAGAGTGGCTCGACTGCTTTGTGGGAGATCGGGGTTACATACGGATACCCTGGGTGGCCTCGAAGTCCGTCGTTCTCGAGCCAGGACGTGGCTGGCAATACCATATCGTAAAGTTCTGCGGTGGGGGTCATAAAGTGGTCCATGATCACGGAGAAATCGAGATTTCTCAAACCTTTTTCAATCAACTTTGTATCGGTGTCGGAAAGCATCTGATTGTGCGCATTCGTGATCAATGCGCGGATCTTGTAAGGTTCGCCCGTTGCAATCGCCTTGGCCAATAAACTGGGATGAACGAAGGTAAATTCCGCATCGGCTCCGCTGGAGAGTGGAATGTCTTCAGCCCCAATCCGTTTTGCCGTAACCTCCCGTGGCAACTTGCTCGCCATTTTCCAGTGGGGGAATTCACCCACGATGTTTTTTTCGCCCGGAAGGAGATTTCCACCTTTGACATCAAAGTCGTCCCCGCAAAGGGCTCTTAAAATAAGAATGGCACGGGAAGTCTGGACTGCATTAAGATTTTGATCGATGGGTACACGCTGGCAAATACAGGATGGCCTGGTTTGGGCAAACATCCGGGCTGCCGCGACAATATCTTTCACAGGAACCCAGGTGATGTTGGATACTTTATCTGGAGGGTATTGCTGCACATGTCGTCTGAGTTCATCGAAGCCATAGGTCCATTCAGCCACAAACTTCTTATCATAGAGCTCTTCGTTAATGATCACATGGGCCATCCCCAGTGCGAGGGCGTCATCGGTCGAGGGCTTGAGTTGAAGCCAAAGATCGGCGATTTTTGCATAATCCGTTGGCCTCGGGTCTACGACGATGAGCTTGGTTCCCCTCTCCTTTGCCTTGAAGATCCCCTCTCCGATCGGATAAGGATAACTGTATTTTGGATTCGATCCCCACAGAAGCATGCATTTTGTCTCCAGAGCGTCGTCGCTGATCATCTCATTGGCGAAAACGGCGATCGTATGGCCAATGGTTGTCTGCGCGGCGATCGCTGCGGGTATGAAGCAAATGTTGCCGCTTCCTGAAATGTTCGGTGTCCCGAGCAGATAGGCAAAATAGCCTATGATTCCCATGTTGGCATAGAGGCCAGCTCCGGTTGCGATGCATATTGCCTCAGGACCGTAGTTCTCCTTAATCTCTCTCAGCTTCTCTGAAATTGTCCCCAGGGCCTCATCCCAGGAGATCCTCTTCCACTTGCCTTCCCCTCTCTTTCCCTCTCTTCTTAACGGATAATTCAACCGATCCGGATGATAGAGGAGTTCGATACCGGCCAACCCCTTGGGGCAGAGTTCACCCTTACTGTTGGGATGCTCAGGGTCTCCTTCCAGTTTGACCACCTTCCCGCCCTTCACATGGGCAAAGATGCCGCAACCACAATAGCAGGTGGAACATACGGTTCTGACAACCCTTTCTCGCATATCCTCATTCTTATTCCTCATGCTCCCCTCCTTCAAATATCCTGAAAATCCCCTTACCCTTTTACTCCCATGCCTAAGTCTTGACTCTTCCACAACAGGCTACGGCGACAATGACGATCAACCCTGTCACCACCCACTGCCAGTAAGTCTCCACATTTAAGAGATTAAGAATGTTACTTACAATCGTTAGAATCAAAATCCCAGCGATCGTGCCGACGATCCCTCCCTTTCCTCCAGTCAGGCTGGTGCCCCCAATAAGGGCAGGGATGATGGAATCGATCATGTAACGCTCACCGGCCAGAGGGTCCCCCTGGCCCATCCGGCTGGAGAGAAAGATGCCTGTCAAGGCCGCTGCAAAGCTGCAAATCATGTAAGTGGCGACCTTAACCCGATCCACCTGAATCCCCGAACGTCTGGCGACTTCCTCATTTCCTCCAATAGCAAATAGGGATCGTCCGAAAGTCGTTTGCCTTTGAAGAATGATTCCCGCCACCGCAACCGTTGCCAGGATGAAAATAGGGAAAGGCATAAACCCAAATTTACCCCAGGCGACGAAAGAAAATGATTGAGGAACCTCCCCCACGGGGCCTTTGGTGTAAAGGAAAACCGCGCCTTGTACAATAGACATCATCGCCAGCGTCACGATCAGAGGGGAGACGTGCGTCTTGATGATGACGACCCCGTTACAAAACCCGATGAAAAGCGCTGCCACAATGACCAGCGCGATCACCGGCAGGACCAAGTGTCCTTGACCGTGGATGAGCCCTGTGGTCAAACAGGTTGTTAGACTGATGACGGATCCAACAGACAAATCGATTCCTGCGGTCAGTAGGACCAGGGTCTGACCGATGCTCACTATCCCGAGGGCTACAGCCTGACGGATGAGGTTGTTGAAATTCCGAGAAGTCGGAAACACATCCGAGGCCACGCTTGACCCCAAGATCAGCGCCATGAGGACCCCATAGACAATCAGAGTCGCCCAGTGTTGTCTCAAATGACTAAGACTCACAGAGCTCCTCCTCTGCTTTGTTTTTCTTGAGTTGGCCCGTTGCCATCATCAGAATGGACTCTTCCGTCGCCTCAGAGGAGCAGAGTTCCCCCATGATCTGCCCATCATGCATGACCAGAATGCGATCACTCATCCCGATGATTTCAGGAAACTCTGACGAAATCATGAGAATCGCTTTTCCCTGCCTGGCCAGAAGTCTCATAAGGGTGTAGAACTCGGCCTTCGCTCCCACGTCGACCCCCCGGGTCGGTTCGTCCATGATGATCAGCTTCGAGTCGGCGTTGATCCATTTAGCAAGAATCACCTTCTGCTGATTCCCTCCACTCAGATACTGAACTTCCTGCTCAATATGAGGAGTCATGATGTTGAACCGTTTGATAGATTCTGTCGCAATACGCCTCTCCTCCCTTTCCTTGACGAAGAACCAACCTTTGACTCGGCTAAGGATCACACTGGTCAAATTCTTCCTCACCGACAGATTGGGGAAAAGACCTTCTTTCTTGCGATCTTCCGTTACGAATCCCATGCCTCGAGAGATGGATAGCTTGGGCTTATTTCTATAACGTTTCTGACCGTTGAAATAGATATCCCCTCTATCCAATGGGTCAGCTCCAAAGATCACTCGAGCCAATTCCGTACGACCACAACCCACCAGCCCGGTCACCCCCAAAATCTCTCCCGTGTTAACGCTAAAAGAAATGTTCCTGAGGGTCCTTCCTCGGCACACGTTCTTCAGGGTCAGAATTTCCCTTTTCTGCCCCGGCTCTTTTGAAGGAAACACTTCCGAGAGACTTCTGCCCACCATCATTCTAACGAGGTCCCCTTTGCTCACATCTTTTGGGATGATCGTCCCGACAAGCTTCCCGTCCTTCAACACCGTTGCGCGATCTGCAATTTCAAAGATTTCATCGATACGGTGAGAAATATAGATAATTGTTTTGCCATCATCTCTCAGCAATCGAATGATGCGAAACAATGCCTCCAACTCTTTGCCTGAAATCACAGCCGTCGGCTCGTCCATGATGATGATGTTGGCTTTGAGGCAGAGGGCTTTGGCGATCTCGACCATCTGCTGCTGGGCGACACTGAGATCCCCGACCTTCGTTTGGGTGTTGATCTCCATTTCCAGGTTCGATAGAATCTCTTCTGCGACCCGGTAGCACTTGGCCCCATCAATGAAAAAGCCCCTTTTCTTTAGCGGTTCATGCCCCAAGAAGATATTCTCGGCAACATTCAGATCAGGAATTAAGTTAAACTCCTGATAGATCGTGCTGATCCCATTTTTTTGAGCATCCTTTGGGGATGTAAAGGAAACCTCTTTTCCCCTCAGGAAGATCTTTCCCTCGTCTTGCTGATACACTCCGGCAAGAATCTTCATTAACGTTGACTTCCCAGCTCCGTTCTCTCCCACCAAGGCATGGACCTCCCCCTCCACACAATTGAAATCGACCTGATCGAGGGCCTGGACCCCGGGAAAGGACTTAGAGATTTTCTGCATTTCGAGCATGGTCTCGTTCGTCTCCGACATACCCATTGAAGAAACTGGGGGACTTGAAGTCCCCCAGTTCTATTACTTCAGCCATTCCACTGGTGGGAGCCCGTATCCAAACACAAACGTGTCAGGCCTGTCTGGGAAGGTGGCGTCCTTCCAGGGTAAGTCAGACTTGATGTCTTCGGTATTGTGTGTGGTGATGAAATACCGCTTTCCCTGATAATACTTTGGCACCGAAATTCCTTGGAGAACTTTCATGCCCAACGTGACGCACTCACCCGCCATTGCGGGCGAAAAATCAACAGCCAGTCCTGGGAACCCAAACTGTTGCACCCTCTTCATAAACCCGTTGTAAGGTTCTCCGGTGATGGGAGCCTTCATGCCAGCTTCCTGCAGCGCTTCAATCGCTCCTACTGCCTCGGCCCCCCCGACGGACAAGACACCATCGATCTTTTTCCCGTAGGATTGGATCATCGCTTGCATGACCTGCTTCCCTTTCGAAGTGGAATATTGTGTGTACTGTTTCTCGAGGACGTTGATGCCGGGGTAAGCCGACAGGACCTCCTGAATTCCAATCAACCTCTCTTCTGCAGAACCTGCTCCTGCAACTCCGGCGAGAAGGACGATATTCCCTTTTCCCTTTAGATATTGGGCGAGCCATATGGCCATCGCGCGCCCCATCGTATAATTGCTGGCGGAAACAAAACTTACAAAGTTATCGCTCTTCACTTTTCTAGAGAAGCACACGACTGGGATCCCTTGGTTGTGTGCCCGTGTAACAATCGGATCCAATGCGGCTTCTGTGATGGCCCTGATGACAATCAGATCAACTCCCTTCGCCATGAGGTCCTCCATGTCGGCGATCTGCTTATCAGGTTTATCCATGGCATCGGTGAAAACGAAATCCTTGATTTTGTCCTTGTTTTGCTGAACCACATACTTAATGGTCTGAACCCCTACGACAGCCCACGCATTGGAAAGCGAAGCATTGCAATAGGCCATCGTGTATGGTGGATTTTTCTTGTATTTTGAACAGTCCACCATCTCTTGCTTGTACGGGTTCCATACGATTGAGCGAGCCCAATCACGTTCCTGGGTTAGAGCCATGGTTCCCGTCAACCCGACACAAACGCTAGCAACAATCAGAATTGCAAAAATCTTTTTCATAGCAATACCCCCCATCAAAATTGGTTAAATGTGAATTTACTCAAACCTATGCCTTCCGACTTGAATTTCCGATCTGTTCACCTCCTTTCTAGGGCCGCTATTATCGGGCCCCTCTTCGCACATAAAAAGAGGCAGCGATGATGATTACAACACCCTTCACCATGTACTGAGTCTGGATTGAAAAATGGAGCAACAAAACCAAGTTGTAAAGGATGACCAGGATCAGCACACCTGCGATCGTTCCAAAGACCCCTCCCCTGCCTCCCTCGAAAGAGGTCCCTCCCATTACGACGGCCGCAACTGAATCGATCTCATACCCTTGCCCAACCCAATTGTCGGCAACACCGATCCAGCCTGCGAGGTAAAGACCAGCAATGGATGCTGATACGGCCGAAAAAATATAAACGATGATGAGAATCAAATCGGTATTGTATCCGGAAAGTATGGCTGCACTGATATTTCCCCCAAGCGCATAAATCTGTCGCCCCAACACCGTTTTTTTAAGCAGCACGGCGGCAATAATTAGCAGAATTGCAAGGGACACAACAGATGTTGGGATCGGACCTACGAATCCTGTACCCAAGAAGCGAAGAAGTGGAGGATAGCTCCCTTTTGCAATGCCTTTTGTATAGAGGAACCTCCCCCCCAGGAGAATGATCATCATTCCAAGAGTCGCCATGATCGGGGGCACCCGTAGTT
>CAYMJV010000060.1:17084-18632 GCA_964390545.1 uncultured Syntrophaceae bacterium | reverse complement strand
GAACTTCATCCTGGTTGGCTATCTTTCCCGGCTGCGCTATTGCTTTCGCGGTATTAGGATTCAATCTTCTTGGGGATGGGTTGAGAGACATTCTCGATCCAAAGCTGGCAAGGCAGATAGGGAGGTAGGGAGATGGGGAGAGAAAGACGTTATATCACTGGGTCATTGTGTCACCGCGTCACCGAGTCACTCTTGAGGGCAGAATCTTGAAATTCGATCGTCTATTGAAAGAGATAAAGAGAGAAGAATTGATTCAACTGACTCAGGATCTCATCCAAATCCCGAGCGTCAGGCGGCAGGGAAGTGGAGGGAGTGAGAAGGAAGTAGCTCTTTTCCTCTCCCATCTTCTCGAAGAGATGGGGCTCGATGTGGTCGTCGAAGAGGTGGAACCAGGGGCTCCTAATGTCATCGGGGTACTCCAGGGTCAAAAAGAAGGTCCATGCCTGATGTTGGAATGCCATACGGATGTCGTCACGGAGGGGGATGCCTCTGAATGGAAATATGGGCCTTTTGAAGGGCGATTATCAGGCAATCGAATCTATGGAAGAGGAGCGTGTGATACCAAGGGAAATCTGGCCGCTGCCGTGCAGGCTGTCAAAGCGATCGGCCAATCAGGCATCCCTATTTGTGGAAAGATCCTTCTTGGAATCCTGGTTGACGAAGAAGGAATGATGAGCGGAGTAAAACATTTTATTCGCCAGGGATGGGCCGCTAGCGTAAACGCGGCCATCATCTGCGAGCCTGTGGATAACCATCTCTGCATCGCACAGAAAGGAGCTCTCAGGGCCGAACTGATGACCACGGGAAAGATGAGCCATGGCGCCATGCCCTTGAGTGGCCTCAATCCTATTCCTCCGATGATCTCGATTTTGGAAAAGATGAGGCAGTTAGAAGAGGAGGAGATTGAACGATTGGGCAAGAATCCTTTTTTAGGATACCCGAGCATTACACCGACCGTACTTCAGGCTCCGGTAAAAGGAGACCCTCAGCTCAATGTCGTGCCTTACCAGTGCAGAGCCTTATTGGACATCCGGACCATTCCTGGCCAATCGCATCAGGTCCTCAAGAAGCACCTGGAGGATATTGTCCAGGAAGAAGAAAGATCGAACCATGAGAGCCTCCTTTCGGGACCTCTCAAGGAGATTCGGGAGAGCCTGGAAAAGGGCCTTTCGAGAGGAATCTTATTTGAGGCGAAACTGAATTTTTTTGAGGACCGGCCCTGGACCAAAACCTCTCAGGATGAGGCGATTGTTCAGGCGGTTTCAAGAGCCTATCGATCTGTTGCTGGAGAGGAACCAATTTACGATGGGGTCCCCGGAGCAACGGATGGCACTTTTCTCTCTGCTTGGGCAGGAATTCCGATCGTCACCATCGGGGCGGGAAACCGGACGGTTCCTCATCAGAAGGATGAATGGGTCTCTGTTGACGACCTTTGCCTCACAGCAAGAATCTATGCAGCCAGTGCCCTCGAATACCTGAAACCATAATTAGGTTTAGGTTTAGGTTTAGGTTTAGGTTTAGGTTTAGGTTTAGGTTTAGGTTTAGGTT
>CAYMJV010000060.1:0-16984 GCA_964390545.1 uncultured Syntrophaceae bacterium | reverse complement strand
TAGAACTCAATTATTTTCTCCTCAGCCTTAACCTTAACCTCAACCTAAAATACTAATCCTTTGACTCCTTATTTGATCCGGATGTCATCTCTTCATCCAATGCCTCGTCCGCCATCTGATCGGCATCTTCCCCCAATTCTTCCCCAAATTCCTTTCCCAGTTTCTTCATCATTTTCGCCATGCTCTTGGGATCCTTTTCATCAAGGTCGCCCCATTTCGAGGGATCCGCCAAGCTTTCCATCCTGCTCTCCTCTGATCGGATCACTCTCACTTTTGAAAGAACCCGTGTCATCTTTTTGCTCTTACATCGTTTGCATTGGGGGATGAAGACCTCGTCCGTTTTAATCAAAAGGAATTCGGAAATCTTCCCACATGCTTCACAACGGTATTCAAAGATTGGCATATTGATCGTTCCCCTTTTTTCTAACAATAGAATAGAGATAGAGCAGACCGATAACACCAGCGAGAGCTGAACAGAGAAACATGGCCGGATAACTAGTTAATTGAAGAATAATCCCCATTATAACCGGACCTATCCCTGATCCAAAATCAGAAAGTGCTGTATAAGTACCTATCACGGACCCACTAGGAGAACTTGCTTGATCAATGGCATAATTCATCAGGGAAGGAAAGATAAAGGCATGTCCCATTCCCCAGATCACTGCAACAACCATAAACATCGGAGATGTTTTAGAGAAAGTAAGAACGATCATTGCAATAATCAGCAAGGAAAGACAAGGAAAGATCACTTTTTCTCTGGGTTTGATCTCAAATATCCTTCCACCAAGACTACGGCTGAAGATAAGGATGATGGCTATCACAGCAAAAAACGGGCCGGGATTAGCAATTCCGTGACTTAATGCAAATAGGGGAAAAAAGGCAGACAGGGCCCCCCACATCATGCTCGCCATGAAGGCCATGATAGACGGTGGGAGTACCTCATAGCTCAAGAAAGGGTGATCCTGTGTAGATTCGTCCTTCAATGGAACACCTTGGTTTTTTCCTAACTTAAGGGAGATCAAAAAGGAGCATGCTGAAAAAAAGGTACATACCAGAAAGAGGATGGGGAAATTGAAAGTGTTGATGAGAAACATCCCAAAGGAAGGAGCTGTGACAAAAGCAACATTATATGACAAATAAAAATAACCGATACTTTTCCCCCGATGGGCTTCAGGGCTAACCCTGGTGACCAATGTGAGAGAAGCTGTTGAAAAGAGGGTCATTCCGACCCCTTGAAAGGCTCTTAAGACCAAAAGGGGCCAGAAGGGTTTTGTAAACAAATAGGCGATGGAAGAAAGGGTATAGATGACTGTTCCAGCGATCATAAAATTTCTTTCCGGAATTCTTAAAAGGGCTTTTCCAACAAAAGGTCTGAAGACTAACGAGGAAAGGCTGAAGATTCCAATCAGAACCCCGATCTCTGCTCCAGTGGATCCCATTTTTTCAAGGTAGATCGGAAGCGTTGGGATGAGAATGGAGAAAACGAAGGAGAAAAGAAACTGAGCAAGAAAATTGAGAACAAAATCACGGGTGAATATCTTGCTGGTGGCCATTGATCTAACCTATTTTAATTTTAAGTCTACCCTTTGTAAAGGGTTTTGGTTATATTATGCAAGAAGTGACTGGAGCATGCCCCGTAAGCACGCCCTCGCGGGATGGCTCGGGGTGAAGGGGCACAATATGAAATGATATTACATTGCCGGGAAGCCCCGGCCTTTAGCCGGCGAGCTTCATATGGGAAGATAAAAATGCAAACCCCGTTAGAAAGTCTTCTATTTTCTAACGGGAAGGCTCACACAGGGCATTGAACCCCGTGTTCGCTCCAATAAGGAAACTACCTTCCATCCCCGCTGCAAGCCCCGATAGAAGTGAAGCTTCACACGGGGCAAGCAGCGGGGCTTTCTAACGGGGTAAAGGAGGCCATACGAAGATGATCTACAGCACGCTTCTCTTTGACGTGAAAGACGGTATCGCCCGCATCACTCTCAATAGACCCGAGGCGCTCAACTCGATTAATCGGGAACTGTCCAGGGACTTGATGTATGCTATCCTGGAGTGTGACGAAGACCCCAAGATCCGGGCAGTAGTCCTCAGCGGAAACGGACGCCTCTTCTGCGCTGGCGGAGACCTAAAAACATTTACAACCCAGGATGAGCGTTTACCTTATTACATCAAAGAAGTGACGACCTATTTCCATGGAGCTTTGTCTCGATTGACACGGATGAATTCGCCGGTTGTCGCAGCAGTGCACGGGGTTGCTGTCGGCGCGGGAATGAGCCTTGCCCTTGCCTGCGATCTGGTTATCGCTGCCGAGACTGCCCGCTTTAATGTGGCTTACACTCGAGTTGGGTTGACACCGGATGGGAGTATGTCTTACTTTCTTCCTCGGTTCATCGGCTTGAAGCGGGCTCTTGAATTGACGCTAACCAACCGGGTCCTCTCAGCCCAGGAGGCACTGGACTGGGGTCTCATCACACGCGTGGTACCAGAGGAAGAGTTGCTCTCCCAGGCGATCGCCCTCGCCACTCAACTTGCAGAGGGAGCTCCAAAGGCACTTGGAGCAGCAAAACGGCTGATGCACGCGGGTTTGAACGAGACCCTGGAGACTCAGATGGAGAATGAAAGCCAAACGATCGCAAATATGGCCCGTACTTCAGATACCCATGAAGCGATCAAAGCCTTCATCGAAAAAAGAGCACCGAAGTTTACTGGAAGATGAAGTTTCTTGGGTTTATTGGGTTCGTTGGGTTATTTGAGTTTATTGGGTTTGCAGGGTTTCTTGAGTTAAAAAAGAACACAATAGACCCAAGAAACCCAAGTAACTCAATAAACAAAAATCTTCATACCGAATGTCTAAAGGAGAGGTTCTAAGATGCAACGCGAAGTGATCAAAGCTAACATTGTCGTTTTTATTTCCAGCTTCTGCATACTGGTCATTGAAATCGTGGCAGGAAGGATCATGGCCCCCTATGTTGGGGTCTCTCTCTATACCTGGACGAGCATCATTGGCGTAGTCCTTGCAGGCATCAGTATTGGGGCCTACCTGGGCGGTCTCATTGCAGACCGATACCCCCACCCCTCCACCCTCGGCTGGCTTCTCTTTATTTCTGGATTAGGAGCCTTTTCCATTGCGCCCCTGACCAATCTCGTCGGAGGAGCCTATTTTCAGACCAGTTTGATGGTTCGGATTCTTCTCATCACGACCATCATCTTTTTCGTCCCCTCCTGTATCCTTGGAATGATCTCTCCTGTGGTGGTGAAACTGGCGCTTAAGAATCTGGAGAAGACCGGCAATGTGGTTGGAAAGATCTATGCCTTCTCCACCCTGGGCTCCATCCTTGGAACCTTCGCCACCGGATTTTTTCTCATCTCCTGGATGGGAACACGGACGATTCTTTTAACCATGGGAGTCATTCTCATCCTTTGTGCCCCGATCTTCGGCAACTTCTTTTCAAGAAAGAGGGCCTTCATCGGCTTCGTGCTCGTTCTTCTCTTTTTCTTTGTTCTTTTCTTCCCCCTGGCGGTCTGGGTTGGAAATGCTGCAATTGACTCCGAAGAAAAAGTCATCCCCTCTTCCCCACTCGAGGCAATGAAGACCTTATATGGATTGGCTTTCGCTTTTCCTAAGGATGAGGATACGTACTTTTACAAAGAGAGTAATTACTATACCATCAAATTAAAGAAGG
Source organism: uncultured Syntrophaceae bacterium (assembly GCA_964390545.1). GTDB lineage: Bacteria > Desulfobacterota > BSN033 > BSN033 > UBA1163 > CAYMJV01. Next base: position 13,298 of record CAYMJV010000060.1, on the reverse strand, counting down.
ATCACACGCGAAGCGACGGGGCTGCTCTGGAATCTCTTGTACTTGACCATCTGGTCCATTCTTACACCGACCTCAATGATCCCTTCCATCTCGAATATGAATATATCCAGATTTATGAGGAGGTCGTCCGGTGGCAGTCAGAAAAGCGAAACCCTTTTAAAGCCCTCTTCATTGGTGGAGGGGGATATACCTTTCCCCGCTTTGTCGAAGCAAAATACCCCAAGGCCGAGATTGATGTGGTTGAGATCGATCCAGAGATAACAAAGGTCGTCCATCAATACCTGGGGATCTCGAAGGATTCGAGAATCCATTCCTATAATGAAGATGGCCGATGGTTCGTGATGAATCATAAAGAGAAGGGGAAGTACGACTTCATCTTCGGAGATGCCTTTAACGACCTTTCCATCCCCTACCATCTCACGACAAAAGAGTTTGCCATGCAATTGAAGATCCTTCTCAAACCCGATGGGTTGCTTCTGGCCAATGTGATCGACAGTTTTAAGGCCGGTCAATTCATGCCCTCCTATATTCGGACATTGGAGGAAGTCTTTGGAAAAGGAAACGTTTGTCTGATCACTCTGACTTCGGACTTTGATCACATGGGAATCAGTACCTATGTCGTCGTGGCTAGCCCGAAGACGTTAGACATGGATAATTTTGTCAAAACGATTCAAAGAAAAGATGGAAAGGAGATGACTTCCTATGTCATGCCCCGGGAAAGGCTGCAGCAATACCTCCAAGAACGTTACTCTATCGTCCTTTCCGACGATTATGTGCCTGTCGATAATTTAATCGCCCCTATCTTTGAAGAACGATTCGGTTATCGAAGATAAGAAGATGAGTTAGATTTTTTGTTTGACACAGCCCTCTTTTTTTAATAATTGACAGAGCATCCAGCTATTTTATCGCTTAGGAGTTCGAACCCATGTCACAGGAAAAGGCTTCCTATCGAGAAACGCTTTCTGGTGTCTTTGCCCCCATTACGACCCCATTCAATGAAGAAGGTAAACTCCTCCTCGACCCATTGGCCTCCAACATCCGCAAGCTCAACGAGAGCAGGCTTCGAGGTTATTTTGTTCTTGGGACGAATGGGGAGTTTGAGAGCCTGACAGAAGCAGAACGGAGAAAGGTATTGGAAACGGTCATTGAAGTCTCTGCAAAAGATAAGGTGATTATGGCCGGGACAGGCCGTGAATCGACGGAGCAGTCCATCACAGATACAAAAGAAGCAGCATCCATGGGAATTCACTTTGCGAGTTTAATCGCTCCTTCCTTTTTTGCGAAAAAGATGACAGATCAAGTTCTTTCAAGGCATTTTCGCTTGATTGCAGATGTCTCTCCTGTACCGGTGCTCCTCTATAATAATCCGGAAGTCGCGGTCGTGACTTTCAGCGCTGGGTTAATTGGAGAAGTCTCTAAACACCCGAATATCGTGGGCATGAAAGATAGCTCTAAAGGCAATTTCGCTTCCTATGTCCTGGCGGCAGGTCCTGATTTCAGCATTCTAGCCGGATCGGCAAATTTTTTCTTTGAAGCCCTGGTGATGGGGGGTGTGGGAGGAGTCCTTTCCATTGCGAATTTCGCTCCGGATATCTGCTGCAGAGTCTATGACTTATGGAAGGCCGGGAAACTGGAAGAGGCCAGGAAAGAGCAGTTCAGACTGATGACGTTGAACCAGAAGGTCTCGGGTAAATTTGGCGTTGCCGGCGTGAAGGCCGCCATGGATATCGCAGGATTCTATGGAGGTCCACCCCGGTCTCCCCTACTACCTTTGACACCTGATGAGAGACAAAAATTGCATGAGGATCTATTGGCTTCAGGTCTCTTAGCTGGGTGAGTCCCCAAGCGAGCCAACTCCTTTGATCATAATCTAAATATTTCGAAAAAGTATGAGAAAAGTTGATACGTTCGACGGCGCCAAACCCCGATTTTTAAATCGGGGTAAAAGCGCCGCTCAGTATCAACCCTGAGCATACCCCGGGCTTCAGACCGAGGAGTCGAATGGGTCGATTGGCGCCCAGCATCTTGGTTGGATGAAATCAGATGCCTTCTTGATAAATACATCGAAAGGATTTCCAACTCTTTAACCTTTCCTTTATCCCATTTCGTATTGACAAAAGAAAGACCGTTTAATAAGATGAGCCGACATTCAACTTTTTCCCTCCTTTAAATGGATAAGAAAGATTCAGTTAAGTTAAGAGTGGAAGACGTCACCCTGAATTTTGGGGGTGTCTCTGCCCTCTCCGCGGTCAGTTTTGATGTCAGAGAGGGAGAGATGCTGGCCATTATCGGACCCAACGGGGCTGGAAAAACGAGCATCCTCAATTGCATCAATGGATTTTATCGTCCCCAAAAAGGGGGGATGACCTTCGAAGATCAAAACATTTACCATCTTCCGCCACACCGAATTGCCCGGCTGGGCATTGGACGAACCTTCCAGAACATTGAACTTTTCACAGGGCTCTCCCTCTTGGACAATCTGATGGCAGCCAGACACCTTCATTTGAAACGAGGTGCCTTAGCCGGCGCCATATATTTTGGTCCTGCCCGCAGGGAAGAGATCCGGCACCGTGAAGTCGTCGAGGATATCATCGACCTTTTGGAAATGGAACCGTACCGAAAGAAGGTGGTGGGCCTCCTCCCTTACGGCGTGCGAAAGCGGGTGGAACTGGGAAGGGCGCTCGCCCTCGAGCCGAGACTTCTCCTGCTCGATGAACCCATGGCTGGGATGAATCTCGAGGAAAAAGAGGATATGGCCCGGTTCATCATCGATATCCATGAATTGAAGCATATCCCCATCGTGTTGGTGGAGCATGACATGGAGGTGGTGATGGATATTGCAGAGCGACTGGTCGTCCTCGATTTTGGAAAGAAGATTGCCGAAGGAAATCCGAACGAAATCAGGCAAAACCCATTAGTGATCCGGGCGTATCTTGGTGAAGAAGAGGAAGAGGAATGATCATTGTAAATTGTAAAGTGCAGAATGCAAAATTGATGATCTCCTAAAAAGTCTAAGAACTGTCACTCCTGCGGAAGCAGGAGTCCAGATTTCTTTGAATTTACTGGATTCCCCCTGGAGTTTACCCCGTACTTGATACGGGGCGGGAATGACAAAAATGGAGAAATTGGGACTTTTTATGAAACCATCAAATTCGAAATTCAAAATTGAAAGTTGACTATGCCTGAGGACACCCTTCCTAAGTTTCTAAGAAAGAATGCTGAAAAATATGGCGACCGAAAGATTGCCATGAGGGTGAAGGACCGTGGCCTCTGGCAGCGGTTTACCTGGAAGGATTATTACGAAAAGGTAAAATATTTCTCCCTCGGCCTTCTTTCGCTCGGGATGGGGAGAGGAGACAAGGTTGCGATTCTGGGGGAGAATAAGCCCGAAATCTTCTGGGCTGAATTGGGGGTCCAGGCGGCGGGCGGTACAGCCGTCGACATTTATACGGACTGCACGCCCCCTGAAGTCAAATTCTTTGTGAGGGACTCGGATTCCAAATTTGTCGTGGCCCATGACCAAGAGCAGGTAGACAAACTCCTTCAGATCACGGGAGATCTTCCCTTAGTTAAAAGAGTGATCTACTGGGACCCAAAAGGGTTATGGAATTATGATGATCCGGCCCTGATTAGCTTTTCAGAGGTCGTCCGGCTCGGTCAATCCTATGAAAGGGGTCACCCCGGTCTTTTTGAGGAGAATATTGAGAAGGGAACGGGGGATGAAGTTGCGCTCCTCTCCTATACCTCCGGAACGACAGGCTTGCCCAAGGGAGCCATGATTCTTGAAAGGGGACTTGTTGCTATTGCCCAGGCCTGGCGTGATGTGGATCATTGGTCTGATCAGGATCGATATGTCTCTTTTCTCCATCCCGCATGGATCACCGAGCAGGCTGTTGGCGTTGCCGGCCAACTGGTCTCAGGCATGGAGGTTAATTTCCCTGAGGAACCGGAGACCGTCCAGGAGAATATCCGAGAGATTGGCCCGACCATTCTCTTCTTCGCTCCCCGATTATGGGAGAACATCAATCGAATGGTTCAGGCGAAGATCACCGATACCTCAGCCTTGAGAAGATGGGTTTATCATCTCTTCTTGCCCATCGGTTATAAAACGGCTGAATATCGTTTGGCTAAAAAAAGTTCGGGTATCTTGTGGAAATTTCTTCGTCAATTTGCCCATTGGGTCCTTTTTCGGGCCCTCAGGGATCGGGTGGGTCTTTCCCGGATTCGATGTGCCTATACCGCAGGAAGTGCGGTCAGCCCTGATATCCTCAACTATTTTCAGGCGATCGGTGTGAACATCAAGCAGCTCTTTGGTGGATCTGAACAGGGATTGGTGACGATCCATCGGGATGGCGAGATCAAATATGAAACGTGCGGCCCCCCCATGCCAGGAGTGGAGGTCCGTCTCTCTCCTGAGGGTGAAATATTAGTGAAGGGCGAGAACATCTTTTCAGGATATTACAAAAATCCTGGAGCTACTCAGGAGAAAATTCGCGATGGCTGGTATTATACTGGCGATTTTGGTTATATCGACGATGACCGCCATCTCGTCGTCATCGATCGCATGGAGGACCTGAAAGAATTAAAGGGGGGTCGAAAATTTTCGCCCCAATTTGCTGAGATTCGGTTGAGGTTCTGTCCTTATATCAAGGATGCCCTGGTGATCGGAGGCGAGGATAAAGATTATGTCACGGCCATCATCAACATCGATCTAGAGAATGTCGGTCGGTGGGCTGAAGGAAACCGTATCCCCTACACAACCTTCACCGACCTGTCTCAGAAATCAGAAGTGATTGAATTGGTCAAAAAGGATATCCAAAGGATCAACAAGTTTCTTCCGGAGTGGTCCAGGATCAGGAGATTTGTGAACCTTCATAAGGAATTTGATGCGGATGAAGCAGAACTGACACGAACCAGAAAATTGAGGAGAACGTTCGTTGAAAGCCGTTATAGCGACTTAATCACAGCGCTTTACGGAAAAGATCGGGAGTATAATGTAGAAGCCTCCATCACCTACCGGGATGGAAGAAAAGGAGTGATCAAGACAGCGATCCAGATCAATCAGGTGGAGGAGGAGATTCGGTGAAGGAATTCCTTCAACTCGCCATTCCAGGATTGATGATTGGTGGCCTCTATGCCTTGGTGGCAGCAGGGATTGTACTGGTCTATAAATCGACCCGTGTGGTTAGCTTGGCCCATGGCCAACTATTGGCTTTCGGAGGTCTCTTCTTCTGGATCGGTCTGGTAGCTCTACATCTTCCCCTTCCCATTAGCATACTGATGGCCCTGGTTTGTTCTACCATCATGGGGTGGCTCGTGGAGCGCATTACCCTTCGGCCTTTGATCGGTCAGCCATTGATCTCCGCCTTTTTGATGACCTTTGCCATCTTCATGGCTTTAGACGGGGTGTTTCAACTGATCCTTAAAGGAGAATCGAAAACCTATGCCACTCTTTTATCCATCGGGGAGTTCCACGTGGTGGGTGTGCCCATTCGGTTCGTGCAGTTGATCAGTTTTTGTGTGGTCCTATTAGTTTTTCTCCTCTTAGCCCTCTTCTTTCGATTTACCAAGACAGGATTGGGGATGCGCGCAACAGCAGAGGACCATCAACTCTCCCAGAGTACAGGAATCAATGTCAGGACGATCTTCTCTCTCATCTGGATCATCTCAGCTATTGTGGCCTCGGTGGCTGGGATGGGGACGGCCTATGTCATGGATATCCACTTTCCCCTTCCCTATATCGGAATCAAAGGATTGATCGTCGCCCTTTTTGGAGGGTTAGATTCTCTACCGGGCGCCCTTGTGGCTGGACTCACACTCGGAGTACTCGAGAATCTCTTCGCAGGTTATCTCGATCCTCTGGTCGGAGGCGGTCTCAAAGATGTGGCAGCCTATGCGCTGCTTCTTATTATTCTATTGGTGAAACCCTATGGCCTCTTCGGGTTGAAGAGAATAGAAAGAGTTTGAACATCAAAAATTCGAAGCACGAAATTCGAAGTACGAAACAATTTCGAAATCATAAATTCAAATTTTCAAAACATATTTTGAATTTTGGTCATTTGATATTTGGAATTTGTTTCGGATTTCGATATTCGAATTTCGTATTTCCGGGGTAAGAGTATGCGGCCTTGTGGAACTTTTGATGAGCGTTATAGCCAGGACATGGCGATTTTAAGAATTAAGAGGCATTGGGGGCTTTTGATCGGAGCACTCATTCTTCTTTACGCCTTCCCCCTCTTTGGATCTTATTATTTCATCAGCCTGATCAATAATCTCTGTATTAGCATCATTATTGTTCTCGGTCTTCAAATGGTCAGTGGTTATTGTGGTCAGATCTCATTCGGACAGGCGGCCTTTATGGCCGTCGGTGCTTATGCTTCTGCCATCCTCACCGGAAAGCTGGGACTTTCCTTCTTTCTGGCACTCCCCATTTCAGGAATCGTTGCAGGCTTGATTGGATTGGGGAGCGGTGCTCCTTCCCTCCGTATAAAAGGTTTTTATCTTGCGATGGCTACGATCGCGATCCATTTTGTGATCATGTGGTTGATCCCTCACCTCGAAATCACAGGAAAGACTCAGGGTCTCCATCCCCCTGCACCCCAGATTGGGAGTTTTGCTTTCGATAGTGATGAAAAAATCTACTATATCATCGTTACCGTAATGCTGTTGATGACCTATGGTGCTCGGAATATGGTTCGGACCCGTGTCGGCAGGGCTTTCGTGGCTATCCGTGACAATGATTTAGCGGCTGAAGTGATGGGAATCGAGCTCTATCGTTATAAGCTGCTTGCCTTCTTCCTCTCTTGTTTTTATGCAGGGATTGCTGGTTCCTTATGGGCCCACTGGATTCAAGTGGTTCACCCTGAGCAATTCACCTTGCTCCATGCCCTGAATTACATTGGAATGCTTATCGTGGGAGGTGGAGGGAGCATTCCAGGAGTCTTTTTCGGTGTGATTTTCCTTCGCCTTCTGGATGAAGGAGTGATGTTTGCGGCTCCAATTCTGGCAACCCTCTTTCCTTGGATAGGGATCCATCCGGCCGCTTCCATGAGCGTCTCAGTGTTCGGTATAGTCCTTATCCTCTTTTTGATCTATGAGCCGAGAGGACTGGCCCATCGCTGGGAAATCTTCAAGGCTTCTTATCGGCTCTATCCATTTGCGCATTAATCCTTCCTCCCCCCCTTTAGAAAAGAGGGTTGGGGGGATTTGAAAGGAGGTGAAGGAGGAAAATTCCCTTTATGTCATTCTGAGCGACCTTTGGGAGCGAAGAATCTGATACGGAGTATCATCCTGAACGAAGTGAAGGATCTCGTGAGTTCCTTCGCTATGCTCAGGACATTCTTCGTCGCTTTGCTCCTCAGAATGACAGATTACCGAAAATGAAAGGAGGCCATAAAGATGAGAAGGCTTTTATGTGGAATCGTTGTACTTGCATTAGTTTGTTTAATCGGGGGTGCCCAGAGTCATGCGGCAGAAAAGCAAGTTACCTATTTAAGTCTGGCAGATTACACGGCTGCGATTGCAGGTCTCAACGTACCTGGGGATATGGGCACTGAGGACTATTTCAAGGAACTAAATGCCAAAGGCGGTGTGGATGGAGTGAAGGTGAAGTTCATTGGTGTGGATACCCGATATGATGTCGCCAGAGGCGTTTCTGCCTACAAAAGGTATCGTACAGAGCCTAAACTTTTAGTGGCCAATGCCATTGGTACTCCTATCGGCAAAGCCGTTGCACCTTTGGCGACCAAAGATAAACTGGTTACACTCGTCCCTGGAGATGGTGAATTCCAGGCTAATATTGGAAGAATCTTCGTATGGGGTCCCACGTATCAGGACGCTTTTGCTGCCACCGTTGACTGGCTCATTGCAGACTGGAAGAAGAAGGGAAAACCAGGAATGCCCAAGCTCGGTTACATCTCCTGGGATAACGCTTATGGTCAGGAATATCTCCGTGGCGGAAAAGAGTATATTGAGAAGATGGGAGTGACTCTCGCTCCCCCAGAGTTTTTTCCGGCAGGATCACTCGATCATACGGTTTATCTCAGCAGATTGGCGAAGGCCGAGGTCAATTATATCTTTGTAGGAGGCGTAGATCCCACACCAACGAATGTCATCCGAGACGCACACAAATTGGGTTTGACCAAGACCATCCAGTTTTTCTGCGATTACTGGGGTCCCACCTCTCTTGGAGTGCGGCTCCATCCCGAAGCTCTGGAAGGGACGGTTATCGTCTCCTACTATATCCGCGGAGACGATGCCAGAAAGCACCCCTTAGCAAATCTCTGGACAAAGTATGGGCGTGGAAAATTGGAAGATATGAACGAGGTCTATACAATTGGAATGCTTTGGGCTATGACATTTGAGGCAGGACTCAAAATTGCGTTAAAACAGGTGGGCTATAAAAAGTTAGACGGCGAAGCCATGTATCAGGCCTATCAGAAACTAACAGGTCTGGAAAGGGGCGGACTCCAGGGACCCTGTGCCTACAGTCCAACTTCAAGACGAGGAAGCTGGGAGGTTAGATTCTATCAAGTTCGAGGTGGAAAGATTAACTCCATATCGGGTTGGATAAAAGCTCCTGACGCTGTATCCCTTCACAAATTTTAAAAAGAAAGGGGGGAAAATCGATGAACTCCATCAGGAAGATAATCATTGTTCTCAGTCTCTTAATGTTCCTTTTACCTTTCGTGGCCTGTAGTACTCTATTTCCACCTCCGAAACCGAAAGCTACGGTAGCCGTCGCACCTGAAAAAGTGGAACTGGCATTCCCGGGCATATTAAGAGTTCCTATTGTATTTACAGGCACGGGATGGGCCCCGAAGGAAATGGTGGTTGTAGATATGGTTCTTCCTCAAGGTGTTGAGATGAAAGGGGTTAAACCTGGAGAGGATGTCGGGATCGCCTATGGTCAGGCAGATGATGCAGGCAATTTCAAAGGAGAGGTCCCTACTACGGCAAAATTGAATACGATCTTTCGAGTGGGATGGACTCCAATTTTTGCTCCGGATCCGAAGACGCTCAATCCCATTCCTCCAGGAGTCTATACCATTAAAGCCTCCGGGACTGACTCCGGAGCATTAGCGACAACGACATTGGAGTTCGTAAAACCTGCACCCAAGAAGTAATGATTAATAAATTTAGGAATTGAGGAATTCAGGGATTAGAAATTCTTATCGTTAGATTTTTGTAGGGGCGACCCTCTGCGGTCGCCCAATTTTGGGAGCCCACGGAGGGGCTCCCCTACGTTAATTTCACATTAGGAATCTGCAGTGCTTCGCCTCAACAACATCGAAGTCATTTACAGCGACGTCATCTTGGTCCTCAAAGGGGTCTCTCTCGAGGTGCCTGATGGGAAGATCATTTCCTTGTTGGGCGCCAATGGTGCAGGGAAGACAACGACGTTGAAGGCCATCTCGGGAGTCCTCTATACAGAATTAGGCGAAGTCACGGATGGAAGTATTGAATTTGATGATATGAGGATTGATGGAAAAGCTCCTGAAGAGATCGTCCAAATGGGGATTGTTCAAGTCATGGAAGGCCGCCGCATGTTCGAGCATCTCACCGTTGAGGAGAACCTTCGAGTGGGTGCCTATGCCCGAAAAGACAGGGATGTGATTCTAAAGGATCTTGAATCGGTTTACCACTATTTCCCAAGGCTCAAAGATCTCAAAGGACATGTGAGCGGCTATCTCTCCGGGGGAGAAAGACAGATGCTGGTCATGGGTCGGGCCCTGATGGCTAATCCAAAGGTGATGCTTCTCGATGAACCATCGCTCGGTCTCAGTCCCCTCCTCGTGAGGGAGATTTTCGGTATTATCAAAAGGATCAACAAAGAGGAGGGGACATCGATTCTCCTGGTGGAGCAGAATGCAAAGATCGCTCTCTCCACATCAGACTACGGCTATATCATGGAGAACGGGCGGGTCGTCCTCGACGGGCCTTCCCCCAAATTGAAGGAGAATGAGGATATCAAGGAATTCTATCTTGGGCTCAGCCAGGTGGGTAAAAGGAAAAGCTATCGAGAGGTGAAGCATTACCGGAGAAGGAAGAGGTGGTTGTCGTGAAAAAGATGAAAAAGAATCGATCCAGAAAGAAAAGGACGAGGCCGAGCCGGGAGAATGAATTAAGCAAAAAATTGATCGGGATCGTCTCCCATGCCTATCGATACGCCCCTGCTTTCAGAAACAAATTGGACCGTGCGGGCGTGAAGCCTTCAGAGGTAAAGACGATCAAAGATTTGGATAAGATCCCCGTCACAACGCAGAGTGAGATGGTTTCCCTCCAGAAGGAGAATCCACCCTTTGGAGGATTTCTCACCATTCCCATCGAAAAGCTGGAGAGGATCTTTGTTTCACCAGGTCCTCTCTATGAACCCATCCGAATCGGAGACTTCGCCAAAGCCGCTGCTGAAGCATTATCCGTCTTTGGCATCAAGAAGGGTGATCGGGTGCTCAATACCTTCTCTTACCACATGGTTCCAGCGGGACTTTGGGTAGATCAAGCTCTTCAACTTTTAGGTGCCACCGTAATTCCGGCAGGTGTGGGATTGACCGACCTTCAGGTGAAGATCATGAAAGACTTGAAGGTCACTGGATATGTGGGCACGCCCAGTTTTCTCATGACCTTGATCAAGAGGGCAGAAGAAATGGGTCTTCAGTTTCGAAAAGACTTCTCTTTACGCTGCGCCCTCTGCAGCGCAGAGATCCTTCCTCCCTCCATGAGAAAAACTCTTGAGGACGATTACGGGATCAAGGTGGCCGATACCTATGCTTCAGCCATCCTTGGAATTCTTGGATATGAATGTTTGGAGAAATCCGGATTTCATTTTCCAGAAGGGATCATTATCGAGATCGTCGATCCGACCACAGGGAAATCCTTAGGGCCGGGAGAGATTGGAGAGGTCGTGGTCACCCTCTTCGATAAAAACTATCCATTGATTCGCTTTGGGACAGGTGATCTATCAAGCTTCACAGATGACCCTTGCTCTTGCGGGAGAAAGTCCTATCGATTGACCCGTATCATGGGAAGAGTGGGAGAGGCGGTAAAGGTCAGGGGGATGTTTATCCATTCCCGACAGATCGAAGAGGTCATTCGGAAGTTTCCGGAGGTTTTAAAATTTCAGGTCCATGTCTCCCGTTCGGGTCATCGGGATGAGTGGGCGATAAACTTGGAATTGAAAGAAGAGGTGGATCGAGAGAAATTCTTAGAGTCTCTTCAGAAGAGCATCCAGGAGAGTTGTCGGGTAAAACCAGACAAGATCGAATTCGTCTCGCAAGGAACAATTGCTGAAGGAGCGAAAAAGATCGTCGATCAAAGGACATGGGAGTGACGGAGGGTAACGAATGAGAGGAAGACCAACGATGAAAGAGAGGATTCGGAAAAAGGGCAAAGACCTGGGAGCTGACCTCGTGGGTGTTTTAAACCTCAAAGACTACAATAGCCCACGGTCGCCTGATCCCCATCGCTACCTTCCAACAGCGAAATCCATCATCGTCTTGGCCTTTAAGCCTCTTGCAGGGGCCTATCACTATCAGGAAAATACATGGAGTAAGATGCCATCTTATTTGTATAGCGTAGAAGGAGCTGGGAATACGGCTGCTTATCACCTGGGAAGGTTTATGGAGCGTGAATACGGTGGCGAATCTTTTCTCGTTCAGGCCCACCGACCATTTGAAATTGATGAGGAAACCTTTCGTTCTCCCATCGGAAGCGTCTCCCTTCGCCATGCTGCTGTGCAGAGTGGACTGGCTGTATGGGGAAAAAACACACTCGCTTTGACTCGAGAATTTGGACCACGCGTCATGTATCTTGGGCTTCTGAACAGCCTGGACTTGGAATCAGATTCCCCCATCAGTGGATATGATCCATGCAGCAGCTGCACCTACGACTGTCGATCAACCTGTCCGGGGAAGGCATTTACGGAGGAAGGACGTGTATTAAGTCATCGGTGTGTGAGAGTGAGCCAGCCAAACGATGTGGGAAACTTCATGCGCTTTATGATGGAGATGGCAGAGAAGCCCTCCATGCAAGAGCGGTTGGAGATGATCAAGTCCCCACGCTTCTTCCGCCACATGCAATATCTCCAGTTTTTCATCCACTACCACTGCGACAACTGCACCCGCCACTGCCCAGGGGCTTAATAAAATCCTCGAAGCCATTACCTAGGAAATAACTTTCAAGGATCCCCCTACCCCCTCGGTTTTGAGTTGTACCGACTTTTCTAAAGGGGGTTAGAAAGGGGCAAGAATCACTTTTGGATGGGTTTGATTTTGCTCTGGTGGATGGATCTTAGCGTGACCATGGCCTTGGCAACCAAGGCCTCTTTGCTTCCCCTCTGATCAAAAACCTCTGATTCCCCAACCAAGATCTGCCCACCCTCTCGAAGGATCCGAGACCTGCAAAGGAGGGCACGACCATAGGCAGCTTCGAGAAAATTGATCTTAAATTCGATGGTCAAGATGCGATGATCCTCGGGAACAAGACTGAAAGCAGCATAACCTGCCGTATGGTCGGCCATTGTTGCGATGACTCCGGCATGAATGTAATTGTCCTGTTGCCGATGGCGATGTAAGACTCTCAACCGCGACTCCAGATAGCCCCTTTTATAATTGACTGCTTTGAAACCGCAGTCTGCAATAAATCCCCTCGAATAATCTTTCTTTAAAAACTGAATCCTCTTAAAACTCAATCCCTTATCCATGGTTGTCATCCCCGTATGGCCTCCCTTTCTTTGAAATAATACAAACGCCTCTATTTCTTTGACATGAGGCCCCCTCACCCTCCCCTCTCCCCGCTGGGGAGAGGGATGGGGTGAGGGGGGCTTATGTTCGAGAGTCCATTTTTTGTCTCAAGGAAATAGCCAGATCCGGTTTATCCGTAATGATTCCATCAATTCTCTGGTCATGAAGCATTTCCCAAAGCTTCCTCTGGTCATTCACAGTCCAGACGAAAACCGGCTTATTCTCTCTTTTTGCTCGATCTAAGAACCCAAACCATAACAATCTCCAATGAGGCACCAAAAAGTCTGCTTTAGCCTCCTTACATCTTTTATGAGGAAAGAATTCCGATAGTCTGGTGAGAATGAAATTCTTGGGTTTTGATGTTCCTAAGATTAATCCCGTTTTGATGTCTGGATAATTGTCTTTGATTTTCCTTATACAAGAGTCATGAAAGGAAGTCATGACAAATTGGTCTTTCTTGGAATACTTCAATAATAATTCTACGACCTCTTTTTCATAACCTCCTTCTTTTATTTCCACATCCAGTTTTATCTTTCCACTCGTACATTTTAAAACCTC
>CAYMJV010000059.1:0-18785 GCA_964390545.1 uncultured Syntrophaceae bacterium | reverse complement strand
TCCTTCTCTTCTTCCTCTTCTCCATGTCAGGCATGTTGTTCGCCTTTGCTGTCTCCTTTGCCCTTTCTTGGAAGATCCTTAAGAAAAGAAATTCCAAATCCCAAGTACCACCATCCAAATAAGCACCACTTTCCAATACCCAAACAGACAATGCCTGGAATTATTGTGGGCAATCAATTTAGTTATCTTGAATTTGGTCATTGGAAATTGGAATTTGTTTGGAGCTTGGAATTTGGAAATTGGGATTTAACCCGCTGCGGTATACAGCAATGCCAAGTTCAATCCTCGCCATCACGATGATTATTATCCGCAGACTTTTGGCCATGTTTTCCTTTTCTCAACCCTTTTCGGATGCCAGAGATCAAGAGCCAGAGGACAATCAAGACGATGCCGATGGCTAAAAAATTGGGTGCTCCTATCTTTCGTAAAAAATCCGAAAAATACTCAACCGTCTCCATGAAGCTCATCTTATCAAAAATATGGAGTCTGAGAAAGGCTTATGTGCCAAACTTCAGACAGCGCTTTGGGTAATACCTCAGATTCGGGTGTTTTAATCCCCCTTTGGCAAAGGGGGATTGAGGGGGATTTTAAAATTATGGTAACAAAATCTCCCCTTGCCCCTCTTTGCCTGCCCTGGCAGGAAAAAGACGCCAAAGAGGGGTATAAGGGCAGAATTATATTACTTGATTCCATAACTGAGGGATTAGGGCTTTGGGGGGATAATCATTTGACAAGTTCCTAAAAATCTGGCATAAATAGGGTACAGTATCCCAGATTTTATTAACTATGCTAAACTTAAGCGGTTTTAGAATACGTTCACCCAATCCCATCAGGGAACGTGTCTACTCTCATCTTCGGAAAGCTGTTCTTTCCGGAAGGATTCCTACCAATGAAAGGCTGGTCGAAGCACAATTAGCATCTCAACTCGGGACAAGCCGGACTCCTATCCGAGAGGCTCTTCACAAACTGGAATTGGAAAATCTGGTCTCCTCGATTCCGAGAGTTGGGTATGTTGTGAAGGGCCTGTCTGAGGAGGATGTCAATGACATCTGCGAGATTAGGAGCGTCATCGAGGGCTTGGCCGTGAAGAGAGCCATCTCCCAGATTACGGAGAAGAATCTTGAAAGGTTGAGGAGAAACATAGAGGAGACTCGAAGGGCCATCCATGAGAAGAGGATGGACAGGATGGTGGTCTTCGATACGGAGTTTCACGACATCCTGTGCCAATCGAGTGGCAGCAAAAGAATCCATGAATTAAGCCAGTTACTCAGAGAGTACATGCTCAAGTTCAGGGTCGAATGTCTCCGCACTCCCAAAATCGCATCGAAGGCAGCATTAGCCCATGAAAGAATCTTTCAGGCCATCTGCGAACGAAATCTTACCAAGGCGCAAACATCTATCGATGACCACTTGAGAGAAGTCAGAGAAGATATCATCAATTATTACCGGTCAACGGAGCGTTCGCATGCATGAGATCCGATTTCATGGAAGGGGGGGTCAGGGAGCCGTCCTGGCGGCTAAGATCTTAGCAAAAGCCTTAGTTCAAGAGGGCAAGTTTGTTAAGGCAGTCCCTTCCTTTGGATTTGAAAGGCGCGGCGCCCCGGTGGCCTCCTTCTTGCGCTTCGATGAAAAGGAGATCCGCCAAACGACGAACATCTACCATCCTGACTGGATTGTCTGTATTGATCCCACACTTTTCAGAACGGTCGATATTTTTGAAGGTATCAAAGACGGCGGTGTTCTTGTTCAGGCGACCGCCAAGGACGTCAAGGAGGTGCCGATCCCGAAGCGAGTCAAAAAGGTGGGGCTTTGTAATGCCTTCCATATCTCCTTGGAAGTCTTCGGAAGGTCAATTACGAATACGATTATGTTGGGGGCCCTCCTGAAAACCACCCATATCGTCTCCCTTGATTCTTTGAACCAGGCTTTAGAAGAGGTCGCTTTTCGAGATGCGGCGCTGGGGAAAAACATAGAAGCTGTCCGTCGGGGCTATGAAGAAACCCGGGTGTATGATCTCAACGAATAGGGTGGATGATGAAACAACAATCCAAGAAAATGTTTGATCCTTCGACCATTCCGGACGATTACTGTCCCATCGCCACGGATTTTTTTGATATGCAGGTCGGTGACTGGCGAGCCAAACGCCCGGTCGTGCTGAGAAGCAAATGTGTGAAATGTGGGACCTGCTGGGCCTTTTGCCCGACCCAATGCATCATTGAAAAGCCAAAATGGTTTGAAGCCAATCTAAAAATTTGCAAAGGGTGTGGGATCTGCGCCCAGGAATGTCCGAATCACGCCATTACCATGGTCGAAGAGCAAGAGGAATAAAGATGCCGAAGACGATTGTTTGCGATGGCAATGAGGCAGCAGCGTGGGGAGTCTGTCTGGCAAAACCGGATATGGTGTCGGTCTATCCGATCACACCGCAGTCTTCCCTGGCAGAACATCTGACCGAATTCATCGCGGAAGGGAAACTTTCTGCCGATCTGATGGACGTGGAAGGTGAGCACAGCGTCCTTTCGGTCTTGCAGGGGGCATGTCTTGCCGGAGCCCGGACCTTTACTGCGACCTGCGGTCAAGGCCTTGCTTTCATGTTTGAGCCGTACTTCAGAACGCCTAACCTGCGCCTTCCCATTGTGATGGCCATTGTCACCCGGGATGGCATTACCCCTCAAACGGTTTGGGGAGGACAGCAGGATGCGATGACGGTAAAGGAAGTGGGATGGATCCAAATGTACGCAGAAACCAATCAGGAGATCCTGGATACCATCATCATGGCCTATCGGGTTGCCGAGCATCCGGAGGTCATGTTACCGGTGAATGTTTGTTTCGATGGAACCTACCTTTCTTATGGCATCGAAGCGGTTTCTGTTCCTGACCAAGAAGTCATTGATGAATTTCTCGGAGAAAAAAACGTCAACTGGCATGTGGCCCTTGACCCGGAGAAGCCCATGGCTGTTGATCCCCTGACAGGAGGGGGGAGCGGCAAGGGGACGAGCATGTTCGTCCGGTACCGGAAGGGGCACTGCAAAGCCATGCAAAAGGCTCTGGAGGTCATTGAAGAGGTCCATACAGAATACGGGAAAAAAGTGGGGCGATCTTACGGGCCTCTTGTCGAAGAATATCGTATGGAGGACGCGGATTTTGCGATCATGACGATCGGCAGCATGACGGGCGCCGGACGAGAGGCAGTCGATATTGCCCGAGAAGAAGGGAAGAGGGTTGGGCTCTTGAAAGTTAAGACATTCCGTCCTTTTCCTGTAGAGGCCATCAATCGATCTTTGGCTAAAGCCAAAGCGTTAGGAGTGGTGGATCGTTCTGTCAACTTTGGCTGGGGAACAGGACCTCTCTACCAGGAAGTCCTGGCAGCAACTTATTTCTTGGGACAGCGTATCCCAGCGATCAGTTTCATTGGAGGTCTCTCCGGATCGGATCTCACGGTCGAGAATCACTTCAGACGGGTGGTCGAAATCACGGAACGTGCCGCCCAGGGAGAGGTGCCTCGGCAAACGATCTGGCTGAATGAGGATGATGACAAGGGAGAAGCATGAATGAGTAAGGATTCGCTCAAAACAGAATATCTCATCATCGGAAGCAGTCATGCAGGACTGGCTGCTGCAGACGAGATCAGGATGAATGATGATGCAGGTTCATTCACCATGGTGACCATGGAGGATCTTCTCCCCTATTCGCCGACAGTCCTTCCCTACATTATTTCCGGGAAGGTCTCGGTTCCCCAGATTTACCTGAGAGATGCAGAATATTTCAGAACGCAGAGGATTGATTTTGTAAAGGGGAAAGCGGTGACCCGGGTCGATCCAGAGACGCGAGCGGTCATGCTCTCGGATGGAAGCCAAATCCATTATGAGAAACTTCTGGTTGCCACGGGAGCGGAACCGACCGTCCCTCGAGTTGAAAATCTCGGTCATGTTCCTTTCCTAAAATTAAGGACCATGGCCGATGCCCTTCAGCACCTGGACGTCATCCCAAGAGCGCGATCGGCCATGGTGGTGGGAACGGGTTTGGTTGGAATGCATGCGGCAGAGAACTTTGTCCACAGGGGAATACATGTGGACGTCATTCGGGCCAGAGCAAGGAAGAATCCCAGGATCTTGCCCAATTATTTTGATGAAGAGTGCTCTGGAATGATTCAGAAGGTATTTGAGTCCCATGACGTAAATTTCTATCTCACCGATCATGTGGTGCGAGTGGCCTATGAGGGAGGTGAATTCACCGCGACGCTCTCCAGCGGGAAAGCGTTGAGAGCAGGAATGCTTCTCGTCTGCACCGGAATAAAACCGAGAACGGAATTTCTCTCTGACTCCAGCGTGAAGGTCGACGAGGGGATCCTGGTTGATCATAAGATGAGAACTTCTGTGGATCATATCTGGGCAGCAGGTGACGTGGCTCAGGCCGAAGATTTCTTCGGCCCCTCAAAAATCCTCAACGCCATCCTCCCCGATGCGGTGCTTCAAGGCAAGATCGCAGGAGCGGATATGTCTGGAGGAAGGCTCGATTCAGATTATGTCGGTGGGATTTCAATGAATACCTTCAATTTTTTCGGAAACCGCGCTTTTTCTATTGGGGTCAATGACTCCGAGGATGGGAAAGGATATCGAATCGAAAAAACGATCTCGCCTTCGGCAAACGTTTACCAAAAGATGGTTTTTCAAGGAAACGTCCTGGTCGGGATGACTGCCATTAATTCTAATCTCGATCCTGGAATCATCATGAATCTGATCAAAGGAAGGGTGGATTTGGAAGAAGGCTGCCCTGAGTTTGTCGGCAATCCTTTCAATGTGAGCCGGCGGCTGATGTGGAAACTTTGGCGCTAAGACTCCAAGGCTTAGGAGAGATACGGGAGGGTTAAATTGGGAAAGGCCTATGAAACCATTGCTGTCATTCCAGGCTTATGCGACGGCTGCGGTGACTGTGTGACAGCCTGTCTTCAGGTAAAAGCGATAAAGGATCCCATCCAATCGAGAATCAAACCGATCAAAGATCTTAAAGAATCATTTTTTGCTCCTACGATCTGTTTGCAATGCGGGGACCCTGCTTGTGTCTCTTCCTGTCCAGCCAAGGCGCTCACAAAGAACCCCGAAACCGGGGTCATCGAATGGAATAAAGATAATTGTGTCAACTGTCTCCTCTGCACGCTGGCCTGTCCCTATGGAGGGATCTTCTTCGATCCTGTTGAGGGGCACGTGGCAAAATGTGATCAGTGCAGTGGCGATCCTGCCTGCATAAAGGTCTGCAAACCGAAAGCGCTGGTTTATCGACGGGAAAGCCAGGTCTTTAACAGGGTAGGGGATCTGGAAGATCTTTTTGTTGCTAACTCCTGTTGCCAGGGCTGCAATACGGAAATCTTAATTCGCCACGTCTTACGACGGGTCGGTCCGAATACGGTTCTGGCCACGCCGCCCGGATGCGTCCCCGGTACTGGTGCGGTGGGTGTGAACGGTCTGACGACTACGAAGGTTCCTGTTTTTCATCCTTTGCTGACGAATACGGCATCCATGCTTGCGGGGATTAAGCGGTATTATAATCGCATTGGTCGGGATGTCACCATGCTCGCTCTGGCAGGAGACGGAGGAACAGCGGATGTGGGGTTCCAGTCACTCTCAGGAGCGGCGGAGCGTGGAGAGCAGATGGTCTTTGTCTGCATTGATAATGAGGGGTACATGAATACAGGAACTCAGAGGTCAGGGACAACGCCTTTCGGGGCCTGGACCTCCACGACTCCCGTGGGGGATCGGCTTCGGGGCAAGGCGAGTGACCAGAAGTACATGCCGCTCATCATGATGATGCACCGGTGCGAATATGTGGCGACTGCCGCGGTTGCGTACCTGGACGATTTTTACAAAAAGCTGGACCACGCCATCGAGTCGTCCAAAAAGGGGCTGGCTTATCTTCATGTCTTCTCACCCTGCGTCAGCGGGTGGCGCTTCGATACTGCCATGACGATCGAGGTGCAGCGAATGGCTGTCGAGACGAATTATTTCCCTCTCTGGGAATTTGAGAAGGATAAGAAAAAGATTCGGTTTACCCATGCGTCTGAGCATCCCCTCCCCATCGAACGCTACCTCTCGATGGTTGGGAAATTCCGTCACCTCAATGATGAGGAGGTTGCCCACCTCCAGAAATCAACAGATGATAGGATGGAACTCCTCAAATCTTTATCGTAGATGGAATTTGTCTCACCTCTATCCTTCCCCGTCGCGAGAGAATCCTGACCCAAATTCCGATTTGGAAAACGGATCCCTTCTCTCACCCTGTCATTGCGGGTCCCACCAAAAGCGGGAAAAGGTTCATGGCAATCCGACGAAATCGTTGCGAGGGCTTAGCCCGTGCCTGCACGCCGAAGTGGTCATCTATCGAGAGACCTTCTTGCCGAGTAGGCGTTCCGGCACGCAGGCGTGGCAATCCGACACAAAGTGTCATTCTGAGCCCTTCGCTCACTGTCACTCTGAGCGAAGCCCTGCACCGCATGGTGTACAGGGCGAAGCGAAGAGTCTGATTTCATGGCTCAGGATAAACTCCGCGAAGAATCTCTTTGAGATCCTTCGGGCGTTGCCCTCAGGATGACAGCTTCGCAGTCAGTTCCCTTGCTTTGCTCGGGACAAGGCTTCGTTTCACCCGCAATGACAATTTCCTGAATCGTGACTCGGGCCAGGGTTTTTACTTGACCGAATGAATTCCATTTGCTAAGATTTCCACTGTTTTCAAAAGGTTTCGATCATCGTATTTGAGCAGGATGTTTGTTTTGCGGAGAAGAAAGGAGGCGATAGGCTGTGATTGTATGTAAAGTGATAGGAAATGCAGTCTCCACGATCAAAGACAAGCGGTTGGCAGGTCAAACCATGCTACTCGTCGGGCGACTCGGAACCGATCCTGGGGTGGTGCTGGATCAGTTCGTCGCATTGGATGCGGTGGGCGCTGGAGAAGGGGAGATCGTCGGCGTCATTGAGGGGACACCGGCGCAGAAGGCCGTTGGCAGAGAAGATCTTCCGATTGATGCGGTCGTCGTTGCCATTTTTGACTCCCTGACCATCAAGGGGAAAGAGATCTACAAGAAATAGAGAGGGTTTGGCCTCTGCCAAACCTGAGGGTTGGTCGCTGTGGGTCTCTTTAAAAAATTCCATCATGCCATAGGAGGGCGGACACGAAAATGAATGCATTGGGAATGATTGAGACGAAGGGGTTGGTGGGGGCGATCGAGGCGGTCGATGCAATGGTCAAGGCAGCCAACGTCACGCTGGTTGGGGTGGAAAAGATCGGCGGCGGATACGTTTCCGTATTTGTTCGAGGTGAGGTCGGTGCGGTCAAGGCGGCCCTCGATGCCGGGACGGCAGCAGCCAAAAAGGTGGGTGAAGTTGTTTCCATCCATGTCATTCCGAGGCCCCATCAGGAAACCGAAACGTTAATCCCCCGGGGGCCTGTGAAAAAGGGAAAGTAATCCGACGAGCGGGTGAAGATGAAAAGGTTTATTACTGCCTCAGATGTGGAATTCCTTTCTCTCACGGGACAAAGGACGCTTCGCATCGATGAGGAAGATATTGTAACCAGCGTAGCCCAAGAGATGGCTGTGAAATTAGGGATCACCATCACACAGGAAACGCCTTCCTCCACGCATAGCAACCCCTGGGCATACCCTGAATTTCTTGAGAGACCCGGAGGCAGGCTATTCGCTTCCGAACGTTTGGGTGAAATCGTTCTGAAGGACGGAATGATCGTATGGCCTGGGCAAGGATTATTCAAAGGGAACATCCATATCTCTCAAGGAAAGATTTCAGGAATTTATCATTCGAGCGAATCGGCCCCCGGAGGATCACAGGAGATCGATATACCTGGAAAGTATGTCCTGCCGGGGATCATTGACCCCCATGTGCACCTGGGAATCTTTTCCCCTTTTGAAAGAGATGCTGAAAAGGAGACGAGGGCGGGGTTATGGGGTGGGGTGACCACGGTGGGTTGCTTTCTTTACGATAAAGAATCGTACTTGCCCAAAATTGAGCCCTTGTCTCAAAAGGTAAGGGCCCACTCCCTCGCCGACATCTTTTTCCATCTCACCATCGCCACACCGCAACATCTTGAGGAGATTCCTCGATATGTCCACGAATACGGAATCACCTCTTTCAAAATTTATATGAGTGGCGTTCCGGGTATCATTCCGGATATCGATGATGGATTCATGACCCGAGTCTATGAAAAATTAGCTGAGACCCGGCAGAGATGTACGGTCTGCATCCATGCAGAAAATGCCTCCCTGGTCCGATGGGCCACCGAAGAGATCATGGCGAAGGACGGGATGAGAACCTCCGTGCAGGAGTGGTCAGAAACCCATCCTGCCATCGCTGAAGAAGAAGCGATTCGAAGAGCCGCTCTGTTGACCAAAGAATTCGAAGGGGTTTCTACCTATTTCGTTCATGTCTCCACCAAGGAAGGCATACGAGCCATCTCACAGATCAAACACGATTCGCCCCATGTATTTGCAGAAACGACCTCTCCTTATCTGCTTTTCTCCATTGAAAAAGCGAAAGGGAATGTCCCGAAGTGGCTTCCCCCGTTGAGAAACAAGGAAAGCGTAGAGGCTCTTTGGGAGATGTTGAAAAAGGGCAGGGTCGATTCCATCGGGACGGATTCGGTTCCAATGAGCAGGGAGATCAAAGGGCTTGAGAAATCTGTCTGGGAGGCGATGCCCAATGCACCGACCATAGAATTTCATTTGCAAGGAATTTTGACGGAAGGGGTCGTTCGTCGAAAAATCCCAGTGGCCAGTGTTGTTGATCTGATGACCCGGAGGCCGGCAGAGATATTCGGGCTCTTCCCCAGAAAAGGTTCCTTGATGCCCGGTGCCGATGCGGACCTGGTGGTGGTGGATATCGATCGACAGCACAAGGTGAGCAGAGAAGAGATCAGATCAGCGACGCCCTTCTCGTTATACGAGGATCACGTATTAACGGGATGGCCGAACCTGGTGATCAAAGGGGGGAGACTCATTATTAAAGACGGGAATTGGGTGGCGGATCCTCCCCCGAGCCAAGTGTTGACGGGGAGAGAAAACAATTTTAGGCGGTAGACCCCGTTAGAAAGTCTTCTGCTTTCTAACGGGGCCAATCTTTGAAGTAGGAGGAGACGAAAAATGGATTCACTCGGCTTTGTGGAAGTCATTGGGTTTTTACCGGCGATGGAAGCTGCCGACACCATGACCAAAGCAGCCAATGTGGTCATGGTTGGCAAGCAAGGAATTGGAGGAGGGATGGTGACGATCGTGGTGAAAGGTGACGTGGCGGCTGTGAAGGCTGCGGTAGATGCAGGTGCGGCTGCTGCCAAGAGGGTCGGCCAGGTGGTGGCTGCCCATGTCATTGCTCGACCCAACCCGGCAATTGCCAAGTTAACCAAATTGAAGCTTGAATAGAAGGAGGATAGATTTATGGAAAGCCTCGGGTTTATAGAGGTCAAAGGATTGGTGACCGCCATTGAGGCGGCGGATGCGGCCTTAAAAACCGCAAATGTGACCCTTCTGGGAGGAAATAATCCAGGGGCAGGTCTCTTCACCGTTATTTTCCAGGGTGAAATCGGGGCCATCAAAATGGCTGTGGATGCCGGAGCTGCGGCGGCAAAAAGGATTGGCGAGGTTGTTTCTGTCAACGTGATTGCCCGACCCGAATCAGAGATTTACCGGATGGTCCAAGAGCCCACCTTATAGGAGACGACTTGAGACGATGCCAGAGATTCTAACAGCCAGAGAAATCGAAGAATATTTCGCGCGAGGCCTAAAATCGATCGTCGTCGCAGAGATGCCCATTCTGACAGACGAGGCCAGAGATGCGATGAAGAGGCTGGATTTTGAAATCAAGGTGCAGCCTTCTGGAGGAGCGACAAAGATCAAGGATCCTGCTGCACCCTCTCCGGGTGTCTCGAAATGTCGTGGATCATTTAAGGAAAGGCTCCAAAAAGGGAAACCTCTGCTGGGAACCTTTATCCAGACTGCCCACCCGGTCATGGCTGAGTTCGTGGGAAAGCTGGGTTTTGACTTTTTGCTGATTGATAGTGAGCACTCGGCCATGCATATCGAGACCATCCAGTCTATGCTCCAGGGCATCGCAGCAACCCCTTCTTTCGGGATTGTTCGAATCCCCACCATCAGTTATGAGTATATCACCAGCTGCCTCGATGCTGGGGCAGATGCAATCCTCATTCCGCAGGTGCGAGACGTGGAAGATGTCCTCCGGGTGAGAGATGCTGCCCTCTACCCTCCTGAGGGTAGGAGAGGGATTGGGCCAGGCCGGGCTACGGGTTTTGGCTTGAACATCATGGAAAGAAAGGTCGCTCCCAATAAGGACACGGTGGTCATCCTACAGATTGAAACGAGAGAGGCCGTGGAGAACCTCGATAAGATCTTGGACGTGGAATTCTATGACATGATATTTGTTGGACCAGGAGACCTCTCCATGAACCTGGGGGTCTTTGGCGAATTTTCCAACCCCATCCTTACCGACGAAATTGCCAATATCATCCGCAAATCAAAAGAGGTTAAAAAGAAAGTCGGGATCTTTGCCGGTAATATAGAGATGGCGGTCCAGTGGTTGAAGCAGGGAGTCGACCTGGTCACCATCAATTCAGAACTTGGACTTCTGGCCCAATATGTGAAACAGAGCCTCGGCAAACTGGAAGCCCTCATGCGCGAGCCGTAAGGAGAGAAATCCCCCATCCTTGCAGATGAGCTACAGGCTCACCCATCACACCCTAGGCAACGCTCAAAACAACTACGAATGGAACGAGTCCAGGGCTTCGACTTGTCTTTCAAATCGAAGCTTTTTGGAAGGTGTGGATAGTGGCAAGAAATTTTGCTTCCGGCATTTTCGGTCATTGTGTGATACCCATCCATCGTCTACTATCCCACTTTACACCACCGCATGAAAATGGTAAAAATATGGAAAGCCAAAATAAAGATGAAGGAATTGCGCATCCACCGTCCCGCCTCCTGATTCCGAGGAGAATAGATCAAAAATGGATCCCTCACATGACTCAAAAGAATTAACTTTCGTTGTAAAGACTGTATGCCACCGTGACTGCCCAGACACATGTTTCGTGGACGCCATCGTAGAGGATGGTAAGATCACCTCCATGAGAGGCAGCAAGGAAAACCCAGTAACGCAAGGATTCCTTTGTCCACGAGGGATCGGCGATCCTAAGCGGGTGTACAGCACGGAACGCGTGCTCCATCCCTATCTCAAGGATGGAAACGAGTTTAAACGAGTCCCATGGTCGGAGGCAGTGGATCTGGTCGCAGGGAAACTCACCAGCGTCTTAGAGAATTTTGGCAGCGAATCCGTCTTGCATTACGACTACCCAGGAAACCAAGGGTTTCTCGCCTGGCAGTACCCTGAGAGATTGTGGCGCTCGGTTGGCGCGACCGTGACGGACGGCGCCCTCTGCGCTTCCTCAGGACATGCCGGAATCGGGCTCCACTACGGACTCACCTACGGACTCGGATTCGAGGATGTGCTCGACTGTGGGGCCATCGTGTTCTGGGGCAACAATGCACGAGTCAGCTCTGCTCACCTCTGGGCGTTTTCAATAAGGGCGAAGAACCAGAAGGGTACAGTTCTGGTGTCGATCGACCCGAGGAAGAGTGAAACCTCCGAGAGCTCCGATCTGTGGATTAACCCACGTCCGGGCAGCGATGTGGCATTGTTCTATGGAATATCGCGATACCTTATCGAAAATAACAAGGTAGATAAAAGGTTCATCGAGAAATGGACTACCGGATACGACAAACTCAGGAAAGAGGTTAAGAGCTGGACCCCGGAGCGTGTGGAAGAGGCGACGAATCTCCCATGGACAAAGGTTGAGGAGCTATGCAAGATACTTATCACGAGACCTCCTGTCGGGTTCATGATAGGCTTAGGGCTGAACAAATCGAGTTATGGGGCGGAAGCCGCGAGGGCGGTGAGTCTAGTGCCAGCACTGCTAGGCCAGCACCGTGGCTTCCATTACAGCGACTCTAAGGGTCGGTCCACCGATTGGAGTTACATCAATGGGAGCAAGTTGAGTAGCAAAGAGTCAAAAGTCGTTGAACAGGTCTCGCTGGGTCCAAGGCTAAACTCAGGTGAGTTCAAGTTTGTTTTCGTCAGTGGCTCCAACCCCGCCTCCACGCTCCCAGACCAGAACGGTGTCCGGGCAGGACTCTCAAGGGATGACGTGTTCGTGGTCGTTCACGAGACACACTGGACCGAGACGGCAAGGCTCGCGGACGTTGTACTGCCCGCAGCTACTTACTTGGAGAAGACGGATGTGAACTTCTCTGACCATCACCTCTACACTCGACTATCTCGGAAGGCGGTGGAGCCGCTTGGGGAAAGTAGACACGAGATCTGGCTGATGCACCAGCTTGCAAAGAAACTGAACTCCCCCGAGACGTGGTTATTCGAGGACCCTTGGCACGCCTTAGGGGCAGCCATGAATGATACCTTTGACAACGGATGCCTTGATGACCTGCTTAAAGGCTCGGTGCTGAAGCTTTGGCAAAGACCCCGCGAAGAGTATCAAACACCTTCGGGTAAGATCGAGTTCTACTCCTCTGGAGCGCCTAATAAGTGTGCTAGCCCTTTACCTTTGCAGTTACCGAATGACGTAGATGAAAGCTGGTTTACCTTGCTTAACAGTGCGCTCCCGAAGTGGACCCACAGTCAGTTCAGGGATGTCTACGGCGAGATCCCAGAAATTGTGTGGATTAATCCTATTGATGCGGATAGGCTTGGGATAAAGAATGGAGACGATATTACTCTATTCAACGAACTAGGAATGCTAACTACCGAAGCGATTATAGCCGAAAACGTCTCTAAGGGAGTCTTGTGGTCGCCGAGACCTTTGACCGGGAAAAACGGTGTTCCCTTAAACAGTTTGGCGTCGAGTTATCCACAGACTCTAGGTGCAGGTCCTCGGTTTAACTCAATCAGAGTCAAAATCAAAACTATTTAAGATAAGGGTGTGCTCCGCCTTACTTCCTCCAAATAAATACCATATAATTAATAGATGTAAGGGAACCCGAGGGAGACGACGCAAAATCGCCTTTTTTATAGATTGTGAATTAAGATATCGAACCACTTTCAATAGCTGCTATGGACATTGCGTTTCTAAACCTCCGAAAAGTTATCATTTGAAGATCATACCTTCCGCTTTCTCAACTCGATAACCGGTGAGGGTTCTGGCAAGATATTGGGCCATCGGAAAACGAGGAATTGTCCAACTCCAGCCCTCAGGTTACTTCCTGAAGTCAATTTTTGCAAGTTCTATCGAAAAGGGTAGACTTCAACTGGTAATCGGCAGCCGAATTTCAGGGAAGGTTAGAATATTAAGGTGATCCTGGATTTCACGTTACTGATGAATGCTCTTTCCGCATTCCATATAAGAAGACACTTTTTCTTTCTCTGATACCTCCTTGCTTCATCTAATCATGAATTGACAAAGCATGCCGGGATGTGTAAAATCCCGAGTGAAAGAAACGCGTGCAGAACCCGGTGTATCTGCTCTCTCTAATGAATCTTTGAAGGAGCTTAAGCGGAAACCATATAAGAACCAAAAAACTTAGCTTACATACTAAAAGCCATTTTTTGATAACTTAGAACCACTAATGTGATGGTGTCTCAGGTTGGCCAGAAACCAAAGCCATTATTCTGGAGGATCATGAAGCCTCGAACTGCGGTTGTGGGAATCGTTATCCTGGCAATGCTGTCAATAGCCATCCCCCTGGCGGCTTTCGTATCGCGGTTCTGGAATTCTCCAATCTCCCCAGATCCAACCGATTGGAGCAATTTTGGTCAGTACATCGGTGGCGTTGCCGGTCCTATCATTGGTGTGATTAATCTCGCCGTTTTGGTCTATCTTGCACTGGCGGTACACCGGCTGGAAACACAGCGGGAGCGGGAATTCGTCCGCCCATTTGCCAATCTTGACTCTGGAGACTACGAAGATAACATCTACGTCAAGATACAGAATGTTGGTCTTGGGCCGATGGTCATCACTAAGTGCGAATGCTACTCCGCTTTAGAGCCCACTAAAAAAACAGCTGACCTCGTGAAGTTGATGCCGGGTCTTGGTGGCTATCCTTGGAAGACGTTTACAATTGGGGGTCCGCCTAACGTAATTCCTCGCGATGGCGAATCAATTCTAATCCAGCTTACACCCAAAGGTGAAGAGAAGGAGTTCGCTCCATTGAGAACCCAAGTTCGACGCGCCCTCCGCGATATCGTGGTTGAGGTCCACTACGAGGACATGTTTGGCAATGCCATGAAACCAGCGGTAGCGGCGCTCTCGGGATTCTCACGCCACGATGCCTAACCGGCCAATCAGCCGGGCAATCTCAGTCACCGCTCTTAGCGTGTCGCATTCTGTGTAAAAAGGCGACCCTTCTTCCTTGTACTAAATAGTTTACAGATTTGGTAAGAAGGTGTATATTCCAACCAGTAATCCACAAGTGGTATATCCGAATCAGTTCGTCTATACCCCCATTCTCAGGAATGTATCTGAACTTCTTCTACCCTCCCATTTTGGGGGAATAAACAAACCCAGTTCGCATAAGTTCGGATTTAAACGAGTTGTATGTAATAAACAGGCCCCAAGATAGGAAGAGCTACCGCCGGAAAGAAAAGACAAAAATCGTATAAACGGAAAATTTTATGAGTGAACAAATATTCTATCACTTTCTTTCTTCTACGCATGCAATACATGATCTTGAACGGAAAATGATAAGGATCAGCACGCTGGATACTCTTAATGACCCATTTGAACTGATGCCATATCTAAGATACAAGGACCCCAAAAAAAGGAAACGCTACCATAATATCCGAAAAGAAATTTCAAAAAAGTATGGTCTTTTGTGCTTTTCTCAGTCCTGGAATGAGCCACTTCTCTGGGGACACTATGCGGATAAACACAAGGGAATAGCGATAGGCTTTGAAATTTTAAAAGACGAAATACTAAAGGTAGATTACAACCCTGACCCTATAAGAAAACAATTTGAATTGACGAATGACTCAAAAATAAACGAAAAGTTATTCCTCGGTTTGGCCAAGGTAAAATATCAAGAGTGGCACTATGAAAATGAATATAGGATATTGGTGAAACTAAAAGACTGCACTAAAATTGATGGTCACTATTTCATTCAATTCGAGGATAGGCTGAAAGTTAAGGAAATAGTTTTAGGCTCTAAATATGACAATAACAAAGAATACGTCTTAGAATTGGCAAAGCGGCTAGATGCCAAAGTCATACCAAGTAGAATGGAATGGCAAGGTTACAAGATTAAGCCACGCGGATAAAAAAGGTCAAAGATTAGTAAATGTCAGAAGATGCAGACTTCGTCAAATTGTAACGTGATAGTTTGAGATTGAAGTTTACTCGGCGGCGGAAAGCGTGGGGTCTTCTAAGGTGAAAATGGCCGAGGAACAGTCAGCCAAGGAGGTTCGAGAAAAGCACTTGCGTGACATGGGTCCGGATCTAGGGCCTGTGTACCATGAACTCTGGAATGAAGTTACCTGGTTGCATGCAAAATGGAACCAGTACCGCCAACTCTTTGGGCACTCCCGACAACGCGTGGAGCTACTTAATAAGGTTGCCAGCCATTTTTTTCGGATTGTTCAAGATGCTCTGTGGGATGACGTCATTCTTCACTTGGCTCGCCTTACCGACCCGTTGAAATCGAGAGGGAAAGCTAATCTGTCATTGCGAAGGCTTCCTGAGGTAATCTCTGATGCCACTCTGAAGAAAGAGGTCGGATCGCTAATTGAGGTCGCATTATCGACTTCATTATTCGCACGCGATTTGCGGAACCGAAAGTTAGCTCACATAGACCTCGCATTGGCTCTGAAAACTGGAGTTGAACCTCT
This sequence comes from uncultured Syntrophaceae bacterium, assembly GCA_964390545.1. GTDB lineage: Bacteria > Desulfobacterota > BSN033 > BSN033 > UBA1163 > CAYMJV01. The sequence continues at coordinate 2,892 of CAYMJV010000059.1, read as the reverse complement.
TCCCGGGGTTAGCCGTGATAAAGTCGAAGCCGCTCTCTCTGCCGTTCGAGCTGTTTTGAACAAGTTAGAGGCTTACTATTGGGAGTCTGAAACGGCATACGAGCATTTCATAGCCATGGGTGGAGAGGGGGATACCCTAATATATTTCATGCGAACGGGTTTACGGGCTGAGGATAGCCGAAGGGAGCGTCTGCGGCTAGGAAGGCCCCTACCAGAAGATTTTAGGCATGACGAAGAGGCCTAACAACGGATTGGAGCGTTACACTCGTGGCTGATTTTTGGGTTATGCTAATATAAATGAACAAAAGATTCGACTACACCTATTCGATTGATCAGTGCGATATTCTCGACAAGGGGAAAGGGGAAGCATTTCGGCAAAAGCGACTGCAATGGATGGAATGGCTGAAGGGGGAAGACCCTCACTCAATATCCCGTCAAATCTATTCTATGCTTTGGGATCACGCCCTGTTTTGCGTCGTAAATGAGTTAAGAAACATCGCAGGCACGGAGCCTGAAAACGGGGTAGGCTTTAATCGTCCCGTAATTCGCCTATTTGATGCCGGATTCGTCACAACACAAGCCACAACTATAAGACGACTCATAGAGAAGCCAAAAGCTAATCCAAAATGGGCCGTTATTTCATTGAGGAGAGTTCTCAAGGACATTGAAGAGAATTTGGATCTGATGACACGCGAAAACTATGTTTGTTATGATGGGCTGCCATATGACTACGATTCGGTTCAGCGGAAATGGCTCTCTTCTTTGCCCGTGACGAAGAGTGGGGTTCACGTCGGCACTTTAGCGACGTTAGGACCAGATGCTTGGCCAATGGCTGAAAGAGTCCATAATAATTTTGATATATTGGCACAAGTAAACCCAAAAGAAAGAACAAGAGACGATCGTATCAAAACCGAGATTCTGGAGCATTTGGAAAGGCAAATCAAGAAGTGCGAACATATCAAAACGTATGTTGACAAATTCATAGCCCATGGTGCTGCGCCAGAAACAAGAATAGACCTCGAGGATAAAGAGAAAGCTATAACCTTGGAACGATTGGAAAGTTGCCATAAGATCATCTATCAAGTTGCTTCTTTCATTTCAGCCTCACTTCTTTGGGAATCTAGTCTCGGGGGATTGCCTGTTCCTCAGTATGATCATTTGGGAAATCTTGAAAAAAGATGGGTAAGTCCAAAGAATATGGAGAAGGTGCGCAAAAAATGGGATGCGCTCGCCAAGGAGGTTTCAAAGTGGGATTCGGTTTGTCTTTGGCCTCCAGGTTTCACAACGAATTGGAAAAGCAAGGCATAACAATCGGCTCCACTGGATCGTAGGGAAAGCCAACGCCCCCGAAGATCAAGTGTTGGGATAAGAAATGGGTTATATCGTCGTTAAGACTTCGGAGCATGGGAACAATAATCCAATCGTCGCAAGGCTTTCTGTGCAGAGTCAGCAGCTGATGGAGCCATTTTCCTTTCCAGAAGAAAAGAAGAAAAAAGTGTGGGCTATTCTTCACGATAAAGTGCAGCAGCAGTTGTTAAGTTGTTACGATATTTGGACCCAGGTTGAATCAAGAGAGGCAGAAATTGTGGCCAAAGTTGGAAAAAACGGGATGCAGACTCAAGCCCATGGAAGGGTCGCTACTATTGACCAGATTGAGAACCTAAACTATCTATCAGGCAGCTTTCTCTATTCGGCAAAATCGACGCTACGGGATATTAAGCTTATGATTTGTGAGTTTTATGAGACTGATCCTGACATTAAAAAGGTAGATAAAAATGACTTCGGATATCTTGAGAAATGGGCGAAAAAACGATTTGGAGAAGCAGATGAATTTACAAAGCTAATTTCTGAGGATTTTAGGGTATGGATTGACGAAATCTATAAAAAGAGAAATGCAGTCGAACATCCGGGAGGATATTCAGGGCATTTAGAGGTCTTTAACTTCACTGCTGTTCAGGAACCTGGAGCCAAAAAGTGGAAAGGTATGTTTCCTCGGTGGCGGCGTAATGAGGATCAGCCGTCATCTATTACAAAGGATATGCACGTAACAATAGAAAACTTGCTAAACTTTTCAGAAGATGTCTTAGCACTTTGTCTCCGTAAGGTAGGTTCAATGCTACCGTTGGTTTTTTATGAGATTCCAGAGGAATCAAGAGACCCAGAGTGTCCGATTAGGTTTAGGGTTACGTTAGACCAAGAAAAGTTGAAATTCCAACCAAGGCGGTGAGGTGGACACTTAACAGTGCTGCTCACTTTTACGTACTCTCTTTCTAACAGAAATCATCAACCCTTGATGTTATCTAATCTCAACGCTTTGTAGGTGTGCTTGTTACGTATAGGTAGGTGGAAGCATCAGCGGAACCCGAGTCGGAATTCTCTGACTTTGCGAGGCTCAATAGCTGCTATCTATCCTCTGTTTTTAGATCACTTTAATTGTTTCGATTTGATTATCTATCTCTGCCCATTTCCACTATGACATGCACCCCTGCATCGCCCCGAGGCTATTATGAGGCTGTCCTTGATATCAGAACAGTTCGATCTGGCCGGATGCCACGTCGGCCCACGGGATGATTTCAATGCCGGCAGACAGACGCTGCCGCTCTCGTGCCGTCGTGATCAACCATCCTCGGCTGAGCTCGAGGTCCTTCATGCACTGCCGCAGTCCGGCCATGGCGTAGTGGTCCACAGCGGCACCGAGTTTGATCTCGACCGGTAGGATACGCCGCCCTTCGATGATCAGCAGGTCAACTTCCGCTCCGGCCTGTGTCCGCCAGAAGAACATCTCGGGGCGGACCAGCCGACGAGCGGGAAACGCCGCTTTCATGCCTTGTAATTTTGCATAGAAGGTTCAAAAATGCAAGGTATTGTTTTTTGACGTAATGTTTTGGCCGA
>CAYMJV010000058.1:0-18984 GCA_964390545.1 uncultured Syntrophaceae bacterium | reverse complement strand
CATCCGCCCCCTCATCGGGAGCCTGATCGATGGGCCCGCGGGGTCTCTTTGTCTCAGCAGCAATCTGCTCTGCCGCATAAAACACCCGGATTCGCGGATCCACGGCAGCGATTTGGCGCCGGTAGCCTTCCTCGAGCCACCGAGCCACAAGAACATTCACCTTGCCTTCACGCGCTGAAATAGGTAACCTCCTAGCGTTTCCTGCTTGAAATTATAGCAGACGATCTGTCCGTTCCTCAAGCAAAAGAGGGCGGACTCCATCTGATCGATCGGCAAGAATCCTGATCGCTTTCAAACTTGACAAACAGAACGGATTCCTTTAGTTTTCAGTGTGGAACGTACGGGAGATTTACTGATATTTCTTTAGGCGAAGGTTCCTTTTGCGCCGAGATGGGGGAGGAGGCCTACGAATGAAAGATGTGGGAGCGATTGTCGTTGGAGCAGCCGGTAAGATGGGGGCAAGGATTATCCAGATCATTAATGAAACCCCTTCGGTGAAACTCTTTCGGGCCATCGAGAGATCGGATCATCCATCTGTCGGAAAGGATATTGGAGAGGTGATTGGTTTGGGAAAGATGGGTGTGATCTTGGAAAGCTCTTTAAAGAAGGGGGGAGGGGATGTTATTATTAACTTTAGCAGTCCTCAGGCCTCCCTCGAAAGCTTAGGGTTCGCTAAGGAGGCAGGTCTGGCCATCGTCATTGGCACGACTGGATTGAACTCAGAGCAGATGAATAAGGTTAAGGAGCTCTCAAAAAATGTTCGTTGTGTCCTTGCCCCAAATATGAGCGTAGGGGTAAACGTTATGTTCCGCATTGTTCAGGAAGTGGCCAAGGTTTTAGGACCAGAGTATGACATAGAAATTCTTGAGGCCCACCATCGCCTGAAAAAAGATTCTCCCAGCGGAACAGCGGTCAAATTGGGAGAGTTGATCTCTTCTTCCATCGGAAGGGATTTCGGAAAGGTGGGAGTTTATGGGAGGAAGGGGATGGTGGGAGAACGGACAAAGGACGAGATCGGGATGCAGGTGATCCGGGCAGGAGATATTGTGGGCGAACACACCGTCCTCTTCGGGGGCATCGGTGAACGACTGGAGATCACCCATCGGGCCCATAGCCGGGACAACTTTGCTCGAGGAGCCATCCGGGCTGCCCTCTGGGTGGTGAACCAACCCAACGGTCTTTACGATATGCAGGATGTGCTGGGATTAAAGAAACAATAATCCGTCCAACGCCCATTTAAGAATAACTGTAGGGTGCGTTCCCCGAACGCACCGTTGTGGTTAGCCCATCGACCCATTGGAGGCGTGATCGGGGATCACGCCCTACAAAATCGTTGCAAGACAAAAGCGCAATTATGTAAAGATATTTCAGGAGGGAGAATGAAAATCGTTCGATACCAAGAAGGTGTAGACATTAAGTGGGGAGTGATCGAGGAGAAGACGGTTCGCGAGATGGAGGGAGACCCTTTTGAGCACTTCCATCTTTCGTCAAGAGCAAAGAAGATAGAGGAGGTCAAGCTCCTTTCTCCCTGCCTTCCCTCAAAGATCGTCGCCCTGGGTTTAAATTATAGAGATCACGCTGCAGAGGTGAAGATGGAGCTTCCGAAAGAACCTCTTCTCTTTCTTAAGCCATCGACTTCTGTGATTGGCCCGGGAGAGCCGATCGTTTATCCCAAGATGTCGAAACGAGTAGACTACGAAGCCGAATTGGCTGTGGTGATTCGAAAGAAAGCAAAGGCAGTGCCGGAGGAGAAAGCGGCTGAATATATCTTGGGATATTCCTGTCTCAATGATGTGACGGCTAGGGACCTTCAGCCCAAAGAGGGCCAGTGGACGATCTCAAAGAGTTTTGACACCTTTGCTCCGATTGGCCCCTGGATTGTAACGGATATCGATCCTCACCGTTTAGAGATTTCCTCCTATCTCAACGGGGAGAGAAAGCAGCATTCCAACACGAAGAATCTCATCTTCGGACCCCATCAACTGGTGAGTTTTATTTCTCGAGTGATGACCCTTCTGCCAGGGGATGTCATTGCTACAGGCACACCCTCGGGAATAGGTCCGATGGTGATCCGTGATAAAATCGACATTGTGATTGAGGGAATCGGGACGTTGAGCAATACCGTGACTTAGAACAATGATTGCTTACGCCTTTTTTTTCCAGTTTTCTGGGCGCAACTCTCGCACTTTCGCCCCTGCCTGCCACATTTCAGAGTTTCTCATCTCAGCGAGTTCAGCGTTCAATTTTTCTCGATAGTCCGGCTGACTATTTTTTTCAAGCACGATTTTGGCCTCGGTTCCATTGGCCACGCGTTCGTACAGATCGGAAAACAGAGGAGCCACAGCATCCCTGAATTTTCCTTTCCAATCCAAGGCACCCCGCTGAGCTGTAGTGCTGCAGTTCGCATACAACCAGTCCATCCCTTTTTCGGCTGCAAGTTTAATCAAACTCTGCGTAAACTCTTCAACCGTCTCGTTAAACGCCTCACTCGGACTATGGCCGCGCTTGCGAAGTTCATTATACTGGGCCTCCATAATCCCCGCAATCGCCCCCATCAAAACACCCCGCTCTCCGGTCAAATCGCTAAAGACTTCTTTTTCGAAGGTTGTTTCAAAGAGATAACCTGACCCCATCGCCACACCGAGGGCGAACGTTTTTTCTTCAGCCTTTCTCGTGTAATTCTGAAAGATCGCAAAACTACTATTGATTCCGCTGCCTTCAAGAAAATTCCGTCGAACGGAAAGCCCAGACCCTTTCGGAGCTACCATCACGACGTCAATATTCTTCGGAGGAATAACGCCCGTTAAATCTCCGTATGTGATCGCAAAGCCGTGTGAAAAGAAGAGGGTTTTGCCTTCGGTGAGAAGAGGCTTGAGCGTTGGCCAAAATGCCTTTTGACCTGCGTCTGAAAGCAGATATTCAATCACCGTTCCTTTTGCGGCCGCTTCCTCCAGGGGGAATAGTGTCAGGCCAGGCACCCAGCCATCCTTTAAAGCTCTATCCCACGAAGGGGTATCTCGTCGCTGACCGACGATGACGCGGATTCCATTATCCCTCATATTGAGACTCTGCCCAGGTCCCTGGACACCATATCCCAGGACGACGACGGTTTCTTTTCTTAGAACTTCTTGTGCCTTTGAAAGTGGAAATTCCTCACGCGTGATGACTTTCTCTTCCGTCCCACCAAAGTTAATCAACGCCATAACGAGACCTCCTTAGAAAAATTATTTTTACATTTTAAAGCATTCAACTGATAAAGGCAACCTCCCCAGGGTTCGGTTCTCAATTAATCCAGACCTAAATCAGTATATTTTCTATTGCAATTAGGAAGCAAATCCTATTAGATTATAAGATAAATTCAGTAAACAGGGAGAGATTGGGGGAAGATCAATGAAAAGGAAAAAGTCGATTGCGGTCTATCGACGGGCGTTGGAGATGATTCCGGGAGGGGTGGACAGCCCGGTCAGGGCCTTTAAAGCCATCGGCATTTCTCCCACCTTTATTGACCGAGCGAAAGGATCAAAGATCTGGGACATAGACGGCAACGAATATATTGACTATGTCGGTTCCTGGGGCCCCATGATTCTGGGCCATGCTCATCCGGGAGTTGTGGCCGCATTGAAAAAGGCGATTCCAAAAGGGACAAGCTACGGTGCACCAACCATTCTAGAAGTTGAACTCGCCGCTAAGGTGAAGAAGGCCTTTCCTTCTATGGAATTGGTGAGGTTGGTCAGTTCCGGCACGGAAGCAGTGATGAGTGCAATTCGGTTAGCCAGGGGGTATACGGGAAGAGACAAGATCCTCAAATTCGAAGGGTGCTACCATGGCCATGGGGACAGCCTCCTTGTAAAGGCGGGCTCCGGAGCCGCAACTTTTGGAATTCCAGATAGCCTCGGGGTTCCGGAGGATCTGGCAAAGCATACGTTGACGGCATCCTATAATGATCTCGAGGGGGTAAAATCTCTTGTTCGCCAATACTCTGGACAGATTGCCTGTATCATTGTGGAACCGATTGCAGGGAATATGGGAGTGGTCCTGCCGGAAAAAGAATTCTTGGAGGGGTTGAGAGAGATTTGCAATGAGGAAGGGAGCGTCCTTCTCTTTGATGAAGTCATCTCCGGTTTTCGCGTGGCTTATGGAGGGGCCCAGGAACTCTACAACATCAAGGCCGATCTGACCTGTCTTGGGAAGATTATTGGTGGGGGGCTTCCGGTAGGGGCTTATGGCGGAAAAAGGGAGATCATGGAGAAAATTGCTCCTCTTGGAGGCGTTTATCAGGCCGGGACACTCTCTGGAAATCCTCTGGCCATGACCGCGGGAATGGTGACGTTGGGACTCCTTAGGTCGAAAAAGGTCTATCAGGATCTGGAAAAGAAGACCTCTTACTTGACCGAAACTATTTCAGAGAAAGCCGAGGAGAACGGGATTCCCATCACGATCAATCGCGGGACCGGAATGTTCACCCTTTTTTTTACAGCCGGTCCTGTCAGAGATTATCGGACAGCTAAGACAAGCGATACGAAACGCTTCGCCCAATTCTTTATCGAGATGATGGAACAGGGAATTTATCTCCCACCTTCCCAATTTGAAGCCTGGTTTATTTCCCTCGCTCATACTCAGAAAGATCTGGATCAAACCATTGAAGCCTGTGATACCGCTTTTAAGAAGATGTGACTTTTGAAAGATACGGATGGCTTCCCTTGCACCGTAAATCGTTCGTGTCAGCCACTCTTTCAGCATGCATCATCCAATTCATGATAACAATGATGGTTTCGTAAGAGGTTGCAATTTCTGTATTTTTGTCATTCCCGCGAAAGCGGGAATCCAGTAAATTCAAAGAGATCTGGACTCCTGCTTCCGCAGGAGTGACAGTTTTTCGACTTTTCACGAGATCATCAACAATAAGATTAAGCGATTAGGGTAGAAAAGCGAAAATGAATCGAAGGGCTTGTAAACAAAAAAGGCAGAGTCCTCAGTGACTCTGCCTTTGGCATGCGCCCTTAACTTGACCAAAAGCGCTTCGGTCAGTGTGGGACCGAAGAAATTTCTAAGTTTAATTTTGTGCCATCTTCTTCGCCATCGACTCAGACCTTATATAGTAAGTTCCTAATTTTGAGTTGTCATCATATTGTAAGGCCATAATCGCATTCCTTCCAACCCACAAGTATTCTTCTCGATTCGTGAACGGTTTCGCACCTACTCCAAATTTTTTAAATACAGCATCTTTAAGAGCATCAAATTCTTCCGGTCCTTTTGTGGAGACCACGGCGACATAGAATTTCTCTCTCCAGAAACCATATTGAACCGGTTTGTTTTTTCCATTTTCTAATTTAAACGCATCGCCCTCCCTCACGTAAAACTCTATGCCTCCGTGAGTTGGGTCTGTTCGGCTATGTTTCATCCTTTCAAGAGCGGATAACTTTGTTTCCCACTTAATACCATTATAACCCTCTGGCTCGGATCCGGCTTTAAAAGAAACGAGTTTACAGTTTGGATTGGTTACATAGACCGGACAATCACTTTTAGAGGTAGCACAACCCAAAACAGCCACAAGAGAGAAAGCACATAAAATGATCATCAACTTCTTCATAATGCATCCTCCTTTTTTTTGAAACACATTCCTATTTTTGATTCAATTTTCATGGACCAAAAAGACACCTGTGTTATTCCATTTCAAGAAGGATGCCAAATGGAATTTTGTCAACTCGTAAGAAATCGAGTAAAATATAGTAAAATCGAGATAAAGCAATTTTTGAAAAAGATATGATCCCTGAACACTTTTTGCTCTAAATTTGACGAAACTACAATCCTTCGCAGAGGGGTTTGTTCTCCTCTCCTACAGAAGCAAGGACTGTGGGTGACCCCACTGGACACGGCTAGAGTCGATTGACGTAGACCCGAGCGAGGAATTGGACCCGCGATTGAAACTCTTGCCACGACATTTCTATCCTGCTGGGATTGCCAGGCCAAGGATCTCGAAGCACGACTTTATCGAAGATGGGTTCGTTCTGCGGGCCGACGGCATAAAACACAGCCGTCAGTACATAAGCATGGCCAATCTGGCTTGGCTGCTTTAGAGCAACGATGAGTGGCCATTTATAGGCAAGGTCCCTGACTAGGTCTGAGCCTTGCAGGAGGTAGGGGTTGGCGTATATCTGCGAGAAACGCCCCCTCGAATCCGGTGCCCAACCCGAAAGAGCTGTAAGTATTTGCTCGGGCTTTGCTGGAGAATCCACGAGCTTTCCATATATGCGTGCCACCACTTGTTCCTGGGTCACGTATAAGCCGTGGTAGTTCAGGACCATCTGCGTCGTTGCGGCCCAACACCAATTTTGCTGACGCTGACGGCCTTGCTGTTGTGGTGCTGCAAAGAACTCAAATTCTCCGCTAAAAACTCCGGCAGCAAAATAGTTTGGCCCCAACTGTTGCATGTCGGCACGCCCAAGACCTGGCAGTAGGCTCGCGAACAGAAGACAACCCCAAATCAGCTTTTTCATATGCCCTCCCCATCAATTACTGCCCAACATTAAGTATTATCCTGCTGCGATTCTTTCCCCAAGAGACAACCTTAGAATCAGGATTATTCATCGCAAAATTCGGTTTGTAATATACACTCCTTTCAGGATTTTAGGAAGTGAAAGTTTCATGGGGGATCTCCCCAATTTTCTGCTAACAGGCTGCTGAAAAACGCCCATCTGCTGCGTTTCCCTCATCCCTCGTCGTTGCGGCGTACGGACAAGTACGCCTCACTCCTCAGGATTTCGGGGGCCTTGCATCTGGGCATTTTTGACCAGCCTGAAAAAGGGACTTTTTCAGCGACATCCTAAATACTTTCTTCGAAACTAAGGTTCCCTTTTCATTGACCGGTTTATCTTTATTTAGTAGAATCCGAGAAACCCCTAAAGAATTACGAATGTTAGCGAATTGTTTGAAAATGAGAAGACGGAGGAAAATATGACATCAAAATACATCGGATTATTTTTATTCATCTCTATTTTCATCGGTTCTGCAGCCTACGGACAGGATGGGCCACAGGTTGAGATGTTTTCCCCTCAAGGAACCGTGAAAGGGGTTCGGCAGGTGAGCGCTCGATTTTCAGAGCAGATGGTACCCTTCGGCGATCCCAGAAGTCTGATCGATCCCTTTGATATCATTTGTCCTGAACAAGGAACCAGTCGGTGGGCAGACGGGAAGAATTGGGTCTATGATTTCGAAAAAGATCTTCCTGCAGGAATTCAATGTGAATTTAGATTGAGACCCGGATTGAAGACACTCTCAGGGAAGGAGATTTTAGGTCAAAAGGAATTCTCATTCTCAACGGGTGGCCCTTCGATAAAGGATTCTTCTCCTCGTGAAGGGGCGAGGTTTATCAGCGAAGATCAGGTATTCATTCTCAGTTTAGATACAGAACCGGATGAGGATTCCGTCGTTCAGAATATCTTCTTCTCCATTGAGGGGATACAGGACCATGTTGGGATCAGAGTGGTAAAGGGAAGTGAGAGAGAGCAATTATTGCAAGCTACCAGGAACTTGTATTGGAAATTTCCCTCACTTTTCAAATTCATGATTCAGTGTAAGCAGCGCTTCCCTACAGATACAAGAATTAGCCTGATCTGGGGAAAGGGAGTGACGTCGAAAACCGGCGTGGCAACAGATCAAGATCAAATTTTCCGCTTTCAAACGAGGAAGGCTTTTTCTGCGGAGTTCCATTGCCAAAGGGAGAATCCAAGAGCAGGGTGTACACCTATAACACCCATGGAGCTCGATTTCTCCGCACCGATTTCTAAGGATGACGCAAATCAGATCGTTTTGAGAGGACCGGACGGGAAGGTATGGAAGCCCCAAATAGAAGATAGGAGAGAAACAAGATTTGTAAATCGTGTTACCTTCAAAGGTCCTTTCTCTGAGAATACGAACTTTAGTGTCGAACTCCCTACGGGTCTAAAAGATGATGCGGGCCGGTCGCTCATCAATGCCGATAAATTTCCACTCTCTGTTCGAACTGATAAATACCCACCCTTGGCAAAGTTTTCAGCAAGATTTGGAATCTTAGAATCAAAGGCCGAGCCCATCCTTCCGGTCACTCTGAGAAACTTGGAGCCTGAAGTGAAGGCCAGAATGAAGAAGATCGATCAAGAGGAGGGAATCATCGGAAAGGTGACGGGAAAGATTCTGAATATACAGCCGGAGAAAGGATATAACGTTCAGACTTGGTTAAGAAAGGTAGCCTCTGCTTCCAGGGAGAGCTCTATTTTTGGCCAGGAAAAAGGCTTGAGAGAATTCAAGGTTCCCAAACCCGGAGGCGCTCATGCGTTCGAGGTTGTTGGTATTCCCTTAAAAGAACCAGGGCTGTATGTAGTGGAACTGGAGAGTGCCATCTTGGGATCGTCCCTGCTCGAGTCACCTAAGCCCATGTTTGTACCCACCGCTGTCTTAGTGACGAATCTCTCCGTCCATTTCAAGTGGGGAAGAGAATCCTCTCTGGTCTGGGTGACCACCCTCGATACAGGAGAGCCAGTAAAGGATGCAGCGGTGACGGTAAAGGATTGCGTCGAGAATGTCTTGTGGAATGGAAAGACCGATGCCTCTGGGATTGCACGGATTGAACGAATGGCGCCTTCAATCCATGAACTTCCTCAATGTTCTCTTCATGTCGATGGCTTCGATTATCCACAGATGGGAGCTCTTCAGGGCCTTGGAGGGGGTCTCTTCGTCATGGCCCAGACCTCTGATGACATGGCTTTTGTTCACTCCAGTTGGGAGGAGGGGATTGAGCCGTGGAGATTTCAACTCCCATACGAGTCCTATTCAGGTCCCTATATCGCTCACACCATTTTTGACAGAACACTTCTTCGAGCAGGTGAGACCGTCCATATGAAACACATTTTCAGGCAGCATACCACGAAAGGATTTTCAATCCCATCGAGAACCACCATTCCAACTTCCATGGTGATTGAACACTATGGCAGTGAGGATAGATACGAATTTCCGCTTAAATGGGATCCGACTGGAATGGCCGAGACAATCTGGAAGATCCCGAAAGAGGCAAAGCTTGGGACCTATGGAGTGAAATTTATAAGAAAGGATGAAAAGGCCACACAGAGGTGGGAATGGGATTCAGGCGGATTCAGAGTCGAGGAGTTCCGAGTTCCTCTTTTGAAAGGGATGATCCAGCCTCCGACAGACCCCCTCATCAACGCTAAAGAGGTGACTCTTAATCTCAGCGTGCAATATCTTGCCGGTGGGGGTGCAGGACTTCTTCCGATTAGGCTGCGAAGCGAAGTAAGACCGAAATCGATTCCTCCCATTGAAGGATTCGATCAGTTTGTGTTTGGCAACGGACCCGTGAAAGAGGGGCTGATCCGGAGAGGGGAGCCTCTGGAATACGTAGAGGAAGAAGAGGGCGAAGGAGAAAGGGAATCGACACCCGTCGAGCCAAAGGAGGTGAAACTGCCAGTGATTGACGTAGCTCTGGATCGCTTTGGATCCGCCCGTACAGCCATTTCGCCTTTGCCAAAAGTTGAAATTCCCAAGGAACTATTAACCGAGATGGAGTTTATGGATCCAAATGGCGAGATTCAAACAGTCTCATCCAAAATCCCTTTATGGCATTCAAGATATCTCATTGGGATCAAACCCGATTCATGGGCGCTCTCGAAAGAGGCCTTCAAGTTTCATGTCGCTGTGCTCGATCTCTCAAACAAACCCGTTCCAAATGCCCCTGTCAACATTGATCTTTTTGAAAGGAAGACTTACACCCATCGAAAGCGCCTTGTTGGGGGATTTTATGCATACGAGCATTCGGTGGAGACGAAGAGAATTGCAGCCCTCTGTGAAGGGAAGACTGATTCCAACGGCCTTCTGATCTGCGAGGTCAAATCGCCTGTTTCTGGAAATGTGATCCTTCAGGCTCAGACTTTTGATGAGGTTGGGAATACGACGTTCGCCAATAGAGAGGTTTGGGTGGCGGAAAAAGGGGAATGGTGGTTTGAAGTGGGCGATCACGACCGGATTGACCTTCTTCCTGAGAAAAAAAGATACGAGCCTGGTGAGACTGCAGTCTTTCAGGTCCGTATGCCCTTCAGAAGCGCAATGGCCTTGATCACGGTGGAACGGGAAGGGGTCATGGAAACCTGGGTGAAGAGAATCTCCGGTAAGAAGCCAGTTATTGAGATACCCGTTAAGGGATCCTATGCACCGAACGTCTTTGTTTCTGCTCTTGTTGTGAGGGGCCGGCTGCCCTGGATAAAGGCAACCGCGATGGTTGACCTTGGTAAGCCTGTTTATAAGCTTGGAATTGCTGAGATCAATGTAGGTTGGAAGGCGCATGAGCTGAAGGTGAATGTCACATCAGATCGAAAGGTCTATAAAGTTCGACAGAAGGCAAAGGTCAAGATCAAGGTGATGACCTCAGAGGGAAAGGTCCCTCCTCAAGGAAGTGAAGTTGCTCTGGCCGCTGTAGATGAAGGGCTCCTTGAACTGATGGCCAACCGGAGTTGGGAAATCCTATCTGCGATGATGGGACGAAGGGGTTATGGCATTCATACCTCGACAGCTCAGATGCAGGTGATTGGAAAACGCCACTTTGGTCTGAAAGCGCTTCCTCATGGGGGTGCTGGAGGAAAGCAGACAACAAGGGAATTATTCGATACCCTTCTTCTATGGAAGGCTCGACTTCCCCTCGATGCGAACGGGGAGGCATCGGTCGAAGTACCTTTGAATGACTCCATCACCAGTTTCCGGATCGTAGCTGTGGCTACAGGAGGGACAGGTCTCTTCGGAACAGGCTCCCTATCCATTCAATCGACACAGGATTTAATGATCTTGTCGGGGCTTCCTCCTGTGGTCAGGGAAGGAGATCGATTTCAAGCCGGGTTTACGGTTCGAAATACAACGAACCGGAGCCTGGAAGTTAATGTCTCTGGAAAAGTGGCAGGGCTTCGAGAATCTTTGAAGCCCCACATCATTCCTCTGCAGCCAGGAGAGGCTAAAGAGATCGGCTGGGATGTGACCGTGCCTTTTAATATTGAAATACTGCGGTGGGAGATGGAGGTGAAAGGGGGCTCTGAGACGGACCGCCTCAAAATGACCCAGAAGGTCGTTCCTCCCGTACCGGTTAGAACATTTCAAGCGACACTCTCCCAAATCGAAAAGGATGCGTCTATCTCGATTGAAAGGCCTAAAGATGCCCTTCCGGGCCGTGGGGGTGTCAGGGTGACAATACGACCCAAGGTTGCAGAGGGATTGAATGGGGTCATCGATTATATGACGAGCTATCCCTATACTTGTATGGAGCAAAAGATCTCGGTTGCCGTTGCGCTCAGAAGCGAGGGTCTCTGGAAGAGGTGGATGATGGACCTTCCCTCCCATCTTGACTCCGATGGATTGGTCAAGTATTTCCCCACCTGCCAATATGGAAGCTCCATCCTAACCTCTTACGTCCTTGCCATTGGTCATGAAGCGGGATGGAGCATTCCTGAGGAGACAAGAGAGAAAATGGAGGGTGGTCTGAAGAAGTATATTGAGGGTTCGATTCTCAGATATTCTCCTTTTCCAACCGCCGATCACTCCATCAGAAAATTGACAGCCATGGAGGCATTATCACGGAATAAAAAATTTGAATCCAAATGGTTGAATACGATCTCCATCGAGCCAAATCTATGGCCAACCTCGGCCGTGATTGACTGGATGAATCTTCTGCAGAAGGAGGATGTCATTCCAAATCGTGGGGAGCGGATCAAAGAAGCAGAACAGATCATCCGATCCCGCCTCAATTTCCAGGGGACGGTCATGGGGTTTTCGACAGAAGGGTCGGATTGTCTATGGTGGCTCATGGTCTCTAATGACGTCAATGCCGTTCGCGTCATATTGCCCTTGCTCAATCTGGAGAAATGGAAAGAGGATATGCCCAGGCTGCTGCAGGGTGCTTTGGCGCGCCAGAAGAAGGGAGCCTGGGATTTGACGCTTGCCAACGCCTGGGGCGTCCTGGCCGTGGAGAAGTTTTCAAAGGCCTTTGAGGCCGTTCCAGTGTCCGGCACAACCCGTGCCACCTTATTGGGACAATCTCACATCACAGATTGGAAGGTGTCTCCGAAGGGGAAGAGTTCTTTATTCCCTTGGCCAACGAAGAAAGAGGAGCTTTTGGTTTCCCATCAAGGAGCAGGACAACCTTGGGTAACCTTTCAGAGTCTTGTGGCGATTCCTCTTAAAGAGCCATTCTCGAGCGGATATAAGATTAAAAAGACAGTCATCCCAATTGAACGGAGACATCCCCATCAGTGGAACCGCGGGGATATCCTTCGCGTCCGGCTTGAATTAGAGGCTCAGGCAGACCAGACCTGGGTTGTGGTAAGCGATCCTGTTCCTGCAGGAACCTCCATTCTTGGAAAGGGACTTGCCAGAGATTCAGAACTTCTGACCAAGGGGGAGGAACGGAAAGGGTGGGTCTGGCCAGCCTTTGAGGAACGTTCTTTTGAAGCATTCCGGGCCTATTACGAATATGTTCCTAAAGGAAGTTGGGTGGTGGAATATACCCTACGGCTGAATCAGAGCGGTCGTTTTCAACTTCCTACAACGAGGGTGGAGGCACTCTATTTCCCGGAGATGTTAGGAGAAATCCCGAACCAGATGATTGAGGTACATCCATGATGAAACGGTTCCTTTCCCTTCTTGTTTTGTCTCTTCTCTTGACTGAAGCGGCCGAGGCTCTCCCATCGTTTGAAGAGGTGCGCAAGTCCTATACGACATCCGAATCTCTTTTAATGGATCGGCATGGCGAGCTCCTCCATGAATTGAGAACAGATAAGAGTCGAAGAAGACTTGAATGGACATCTCTAGAAAACATTTCCCCTGCATTTCAGGAAGCGGTGATTCACGCAGAGGACAGAAGGTTCTATGGACACTCAGGAGTTGATTACAAATCGATTGGGGGTGCAGTTCTCCAGGGACTTACCACAGAAAGCCTGAGGGGAGCCAGCACTGTTACGATGCAATTGGCTTCCCTTTTGAATAGAGAACTCCAGTCCAAGAAAGGGAGAAAATCGATCTGGCAAAAGGGAAAACAGGTTCTGGAGGCATGGGAGATTGAAGAGAAATGGTCAAAGAAAGAGATCTTCGAGGCCTATCTGAACCTGGTCACCTTCCACGGAGAACTTCAGGGGGGTGCTGCGGCCTCGAGGGGCTTATTTGGTAAAGAGGCTCATGGCCTTGATCGATTAGAGTCTCTCATCCTTGCATCCTTGATTCGGTCGCCCAATGCCCCTTCATCAGACTTAGCCAAAAGGGTTTCCCATCTCAATCAGTCGATGAATTGGCAAATCAGTGAGGGAGAAATTCAGCCCAGAATTAAACAGGTAACCTTGGGGCCAAATTTTCTGCACCCGCGGGTGGCTCTCGCCCCCCATATTGCCAGACCGTTGTTAAAGGATCGGGAGAATGGATCTCCCTTGGTTTGTACGTTGGACAGCCGTATCCAGCGCTTTGCCCTGGATTGTATGATATACCATCTTCTTCCACTGAGGACACAGAATGTCAGAGACGGAGCGATTCTCGTTGTTGAAAACAGAACAGGGGATATCCTGGCCTATGGTAGTCACAGCGGTGAGCCTTTATCTAGCCGGTTTGTGGACGGGGTTCAAGCCAAAAGGCAAGCAGGGTCTTCCTTAAAACCTTTTCTCTACGCGCTCGCTTTTGATCGGCGTATTTTGACCCCGGCTTCCCTATTGCACGACGCTCCTCTTGATCTTGCCGTTTTAGGCGGTGTGTACCAACCCCAAAATTATGATTCCCAGTTTAGAGGGTTCGTGACTGCGCGAATGGCATTAGCCTCCTCCTTAAATATACCTGCCGTGAGAACTCTTTCATTGGTTGGAATTGAGCCATTCCTAAAAAAACTGCGAGCGTTAGGCATGAAGGGCCTGAATGAATCGGGTGACTTTTACGGTCCTTCTCTCGCCCTGGGGTCTGTTGATGTGTGCCTCTGGGAATTGGTCAATGCCTATCGAACCCTGGCCAATCATGGTTCATGGAGTGAACTTCACCTCACCTTTGAAGCCGGTCATCCGTTCACTTCAAAACAGATATTTACCAAGGAAGCAACCTTTCTGGTCTCGGATATATTGTCGGATAGAGAGGCTCGAAGCCTCACCTTTGGTCTCGAAAATTCACTGGCCACCCGATTTTGGACAGCCGTCAAGACGGGTACGAGTAAAGATATGAGGGATAACTGGTGCGTCGGATATTCAGAGAAATACACGGTTGGAGTCTGGGTGGGCAACTTTTCTGGAGAACCGATGTGGAACGTAAGCGGTGTCACGGGGGCCGCTCCGATTTGGATTGAGATGATGAACTGGCTCCATCGAGATGATGTAAGCCCAAAGAAAGGACCTCCAGCGAGGATCGTAAAAAGGGAAATTAATTTTCCTCAAGGGGTGGAGGCCTCAAGAGAAGAGTGGTTTATCCAAGGAACAGAGCCTCATTCTAAAGATAAGAGAATAGGCCAGTTCAATCAGCGAATCGTCTACCCTCCTTCAGGCACTGTGATTGCCCTCGATCCAGATATCCCTCCAGAGCTGCAAAAAATCTTTTTCATCTGTCAAACCAACGAAGAAGGCTTGCGGTGGGTTCTCAATGGTCATACAATGAGCAAAGTTGGAAGTATTTTACCGTGGACACCAAGAGCGGGAACCCATGCCCTCACGCTTTGTGATAGAGAAGATCGGATCGTCGATTCTATCCATTTTGAGGTAAGAGGCCCATCAGAAAATTGAGACCTTCAGGTTAGACAAAAGAGAGGAGCTTTCTTGATAAAGGTTTATATTGCGCGGCATGGGGAGACAACGTGGAACGAGGAGGGCAGGATACAGGGACGAAGCGATCCCGGACTCAGTCCCAAAGGGTATGCCCAGAGCTTAGCCCTGCGCCATCATCTTAAAGATCGTCCCCTGTCTGCCATCTACACCAGCACCCGGCAGAGATCCATTCTCACCGCAGAGCCCCTTGCAAATCATTTCGGGCTTCCCATCCAGAGCCAACCTGCGCTGGATGAGATCGCCTTCGGAATTCTGGAGGGAAAACTTCTTCATCACTTTGATGAGGAACTGAGGTCAGAGTGGGAGAGGTTTAAGGATAATCGGTTCGTCTATCGTATTCCTGGGGCGGAGAATTATGCGGACGTAGCTGACCGGGTTAAACCTTTTATGGAAAGACTCCTGTGGGGTCATGAGGGCCAGGAAGTCCTGGTCGTAGGCCACCGGGTCGTTAATCGATTATTGATCGGGATGCTCATGGAGTATCCGGCGGAGAAGGTCTTGAAGATCGAGCAGACCAACGATATGCTCTATTTGATTCAGAGAAATGGTGAGGCTAAGATCTTTCATTACATGGATGGACAGGCCAGGGAAGGGCTTGTCTTGGTAGGCCAGGAAGTGATTCTGTAGGTTTCTCCACAAAATGTAGGGTTCGCTCACCGAGCGAACCGAATCCTTAGGTCTGTTCGGGGAACAGACCCTACAAAAGACAATACAGGGTCCTATCTCCCATTGAAAGAAAGAAAAGATTGTATGAATCCCCGAATCCCAAAATGGAAGATCCGCTGTGTGATTTACGATTGTGACGGAGTCCTCTTCGATTCCATTGAGGCGAATAAGAAGTTGTATAATGACCTCTGTGCCTTGGTGGGCAGGAGCCCCTTAAATGAGGAAGAGGTCAAATATGTTCATATGCATACGGTTTATGAGACAATCCAACTCATTTTTGGTAAAGGGAATGGCCTGGAGAAGAAGGCCCTGGAATTAATAAAGGGGATTAATTGGGGAGACTACATCACTTACCTGAGAATGGAGCCCTATCTCCTTCAAATCTTGAATCTTCTAAAGACGAATGGCATCCTACGGGTTATTAACACGAATAGGACGACTTCAATGAAATATATCATGGACCATTTCCATCTTTGGCCCTTTTTCGATATGGTCGTCACAGCACTGGATGTCAAAAACCCAAAGCCTCACCCTGAGTCGGTAGAGATGATTCTCCGGAAGCTCAATCTGAACAAAGAGGAAACTGTTTTTGTGGGAGATTCTGAGGTAGACCAACAGACGGCTAAATCATCAGGCGTCAAGTTCATCGCTTACAAGAACAAAGATATTGTGAGCGATGCCTATATCGACGACCATCTTGCCTTGCTCAATCTTCTCTCCGACGACAGGGTTTTTTGAGGCTCGTCGGGAAAATTTCGAATCTCTCTCGCATTCTATTTTATCCTGAAATCGACACGGCTCTCCTTCAGCTTCTCCTTCTTTTCGGGAGCGAGAGATTTCGGTTCAATCATAAATATTCTTTCCGGCTCCACCTGACCGGACTTTAAAATCGCTTCTTTCACCTGCATCCCCCGTTGAGAGGCAAGCGATCTTAGATCGCCCTCTTTCACTTCGATATGGGTCAGCATTAATTTTTCCATCTCAGGAGCGGGCAAATCCTTTGCCATGCCCACAATATTTCTTGGCTTAGGAAACTTCTCCTCCTTATAGGCCATTTTAAGATATTTTTCATATTCGGAGGGCTCGATTTTCACTTCATCAACCGGAATAGCTCCTCCTCCCTTTTTGATTATTTCGTTCAATTTTTGAGTCTTTAGCTTTCTCTGGAATAGATACTGCTTTAATCCTTCTCTGTCTTGATCCATATCCACATGACCCTCAACATCCACTTTGAGGGCAGGCCTATCCTGCAAAGCCTTCGCCAGGGTAGTCAGTTTTTTCAGATTCGACTCGGTGATTGCTGAACTCCCATAATCAAATTCTACATAACTGAGTTCCTCCCCACCTCCAACCATAGCTCCAAGAAGACTAAAGGGAGAGGTGGCTGCTTTTGTAATGAGATTCATAATCACTTTGAGAATAATTCCCCAGATACTGAACTTGGGATCATCCAGACTTCCGGTAACAGGAATATCCAGCTTGATTTCGCCTTTTCTATCTTTCAGAAGAGCCACAGCCAGTTTGACGGGCAACTTTGTCGCCTTGGGGCTCTCCACCTTCTCACCGAAATTGAATTGATCGAAAAAGATATGATTTTGTGAATCGAGCTTCTTTTTAACAATCAGATATTTTAAATCGAAGTTGAGTTTTCCTTTCTCAATCGTGTATCCAACATACCTTCCTGAATAAGGTGTCATCGGGCTCAGATCGATGTCTTTGAACATGACTTTCAAGTCAACATAGAGATCTTCTTTCAAAGGATTGATCTTGCCCACAATCTCAAGTGGAGCAAAATCATTGAGTTTTCCCCGCAATTCCACATCGCCCATGGCCGTTTCTTCGGAAGAGAGTCCTGACACCCTTCCTCCCATCTCAGTCAGTCTTAGTGAAAATTCGGGTTGAATCGATCGGTCTAAGAAGTCGATCCTCCCCCCCTGCAAGGTGACGGACTCAATTTTTATATTCTTTGCGGGCTCTTTCTCCTTTTGGGGGACGGTCGTCCCTTCTTTTGGTTGAGCAGGCGGAGGAGTTGTTTCTTTCTTTGCTTCCTTGACCTCGCCCTTTTCCAGGATGTCCTGGAGATTGAGTGTCCCATCTGCATTCATGGCGAGGCGGACATAGAAATCGGCCAGGGAGATTCCTTTTACCTCTATAGAAAGAGGGGCGGTGCCTACCTGGATGCCGTTAAAAGAAAGGGATTTCCATTTTAAGAAATCATCTGAATTTAATTTGTCAATGGAAGCGAAGTTGGCCAATAAGGCGTCACCGCTATAGGTCATCTTCATCTCTTTGTTTTCCAAAGTGGCCAGCTTAAGGTTTCCTGCAGTGGAGAAAGCCCCCCCTGTCACGTTGATTTTTATTTTATCCGCAAAATAGGGCTGGGCGAGCCCGATCGCAATCTCTTTCAGATCCATCTTGAGATCTGCCGAGATCGGTTCAAGGCCCACATTTCCTTCTGTGGAAATCGTCCCCTTTTTGTTGAGAAGAAGAGAGAAGGAGAGTTTACCCAAACTATTCTTGGCCGTTGAGATATTCTCTCCCCTGATTTTCAGGTTTTCTGCGGTCAGAACAACAGGTTCGGAGGGCACCCGGTCTTCCAGGTTAATTGTGTAATTCTCAATAGACATTTGCTTCAACAGGATGAGCCAGGGCTTTTCCGCACTCTTCTCCTCCTTAGGTGGCTCCTGCTGGGAGGTGGATGGAGGAATAAGCTTGAGGACGTTGATATCCCCGCCGGCCAAGCGTTTAACCAAGAGCTCACCATTCTGAGTGGAAAAGGCTCCAATTTTAATTTCTTTTTTTGAAAGAGAGAGATCCGTTTCTTTGATCGAGAAGTTGGGGATCTTTAAGAAATCTTCGTTCTCTTCTGGTTTTTTAAAGCGGAGAGAGCTGAGGATGACGGCTAATCCCGATAGATCGATCTCCTCTCCTTTTCCTCCTTTTGCATATCTGTATCGGGTGGATAGATCGAGGCGGCCGTCCTCAATGTCGAACAAGATATTTTCCTTGTAGTAAGGAGAATATTTTTTAAAAGGGATGGATTTGATTTCTACCTTGCCCTCCGATTGAAGCGGTTCTACCGAGAAGTTCCCGTCAAGCTTAATGCTCTCTTTGGCTTCTGTCCTGAGCAAAAAGGAATAGGTTGCCTTTTTGTCCTTGCCATTGCTGAAATTATTCACTTTTAGCTCCACGGGATTCAGAACTGTTTTAAAAGGCTCCTTCCTGGAAAGATCAGAAAATGAGACCTTCCCGCCTAACAGTTCAACCTCATCCACATCGATCGATAAGGGTGAAGAATCTTCCTTCTTTTCAGGAACAGGTTTGGCCTTCTCCTCGCGCTTAACCTTCTCCTCGCCTTTAATCAAAGGATAGAGATTGGGAGCCCCTGTCTGGTCCCGCTGAATCGTTAGCTCAGGTGATTGAACAGATAATTTTGATAGGTGGATGATTTTGGCAATCGGGTTTGTCGGAGCAATGGAGATATTGATCGCAGGGAGTCTTAGTAAAG
>CAYMJV010000057.1:12105-19416 GCA_964390545.1 uncultured Syntrophaceae bacterium | reverse complement strand
ACAAGAATGTATTTAAATTTGTGCGATCAAGTCAATAAGAATTTGATAAAATTTGCCCTCCTACGCAGAAAGCCACGCCTGCGTGCTGTAACGCCTGCTACCGCAGGCAGGCACTTCGGCGTGCAGGCACCGGCTTTAGCCCGTGAGGCTCCACTTCCTTTCAGGTCTGACCTTCCAATCCTTTTCTTAATGCCACCAGAATAGGCATTTTTATGAACATTCATATTATTCATTTCTGTTAGGACCCGTGTTTTTATAAATAGATTGCATATTTTCTTAAAATTTGCTTTAATTATTAAGAATTAACGAGGCGTTATCATTATTGATTTGAATCTTTACAGTAAATTTGTTATGTATTGTTCAAAAATGAAAGGCAGATTCTTTGTTAAATTTCGAAGTTATCTACCAGAAAAAAGCTTGTGAACTACTGTTTTTGGTCAGTTGACAGGACTGAACTATGGAAAATTTAAATGACCAAATCACGTCCTATCTGGTTGAGAAAGGAGTCATCCAGAAGGAGGACTTGGAGAAAGCATTTCCTTCCAATCAACCACTGGAGGGGGTTTCCCTCGAGGAGCGCCTCGTCAATTTCGGACTCCTGACCGAAGAAAAATACCACTCAACTCTTGAACAATTCTTCGGCGTCCCGTTTGCCACACAGGATGATTTTCCACGGGAACCTGTTCTGGTCAACACGCTTTCAATTCAGTTCATGAAGGAATCGAAATTTGTTCCGGCCCGGTTGAACGATAAAGAGCTGACCGTCATTATGAGCAACCCTTTAGATTTTTACACCATCGATGCCATCCGGTTGGCCGCCCAACGCGACATCCGCGTTCTATTGGGAAGAGAGGCAGATATCTTGGAAACCCTTGAACGGTTCTACGGGGCGGGCGGAACCTCCATGGAGAAAATTATTGAAGATATCGAGGGTACCCCGGAAATTCAACCGGAGGATGAGGAGAATGTTGATCATCTCCGCGACATGGCCTCCGAGGGACCCGTCATTCGACTGGTAAACCTGATTATCACGAGAGCGATTGAGATGAGGGCGAGCGATATTCACTTCGAGCCCTTTGAGGACCGGTTCAGGGTTCGGTATCGCGTCGACGGAGTGCTCCACGATGTAGAATCTCCTCCGAAGAGGCTTCAATCGGCCATCGTCTCCCGTGTCAAAATCATGGCAAAGTTGAACATTGCGGAGAGGCGTCTTCCCCAGGACGGAAGGATCATGCTCCGGGTAAAAGGCAAAGAGATCGATTTCAGGGTTTCATCTGTACCGACAATCTACGGGGAGAGCACGGTTCTTCGTATCCTGGACAAGAGCAGCATCGTTCTGGACATTGAGAAACTGGGCTTCCCAGAAGATACGATGAGAGGATTCAGAACCTTGATCGAAAGACCCCATGGAATCATCCTCGTTACCGGTCCGACAGGAAGCGGAAAGACGACCACCCTTTATTGTGCCCTGGAAAAGATCAACTCCCCTGAGAAAAAGATCATCACTGTCGAGGATCCCGTGGAGTATCAACTGGGAGGGATCAACCAGATTCAAGTCAAGCCGGCGATTGGGCTCACCTTTGCTAATGCCTTGCGGTCCATCGTTCGTCAGGACCCTGATGTGATCCTCATCGGAGAGATCAGGGATGCGGAGACCGCTGAGATCGCCATCCATTCTGCACTGACCGGACATTTGGTTCTGAGTACGCTTCATACCAATGATGCACCCAGTGCCATCACCCGGCTCATCGATATGGGAATGGAAGATTTCCTCCTCTCGTCCACGATCATCGGAATTCTGGCCCAACGACTGGTGAGGGTGGCCTGTCCCTATTGTCAGGTCCCCGCCGCGCCTGACGCGCCCATTTTTAGGGAAATGAAGATAGATGGATCGCAGCTGGCGAGTCTCCATATCATCGAAGTCAAAGGCTGTGAAAGATGTTCCTATACGGGATATTGGGGCCGTTCAGGGATCTTTGAATTTCTTGAAGTCAACGATGCAATCCAGAGACTCATTCTGGAGAAAAAAGAGTCTCATATCATCAAAGAGGCGGCTCGGAAGAACGGGATGAGGACCTTGAGGGAAGATGGCTGGATGAAAGTTAAACAGGGAGTGACCACCATCTCCGAGGTCCTAAGAGTCACCCAGGAAGAGGAAACCCTATAGGCTGCAGATGGCTGAATATCTTTATAAGGCCACAACCCTCAGCGGGCAGACCGTAGAAGGCTCCATGGAGGGAAAGGATGAAGCGACCATCGTCCAGAGCCTTCACCAACTGGGGTATATCCCTATCCGTATCCTCTCAACCCAGGCCAACGGAACCGGGTTCCGTCTTCCCTCTATTTTGCCCCAGCGTGTTGGAATAAAAGACCTCTTCACATTCACTCAAGAATTCTCCACGCTCATCTCCGCCGGTCTGCCTCTGGACCGGAGTCTCAATATCTTGGAAACCCTAACGGAAAATCAGAGATTAAAACAGGCGCTCAAAGATGTGGTCAAGAGGATCGAAGGAGGAAACTCCCTTTCCGAGGCTTTGGGAAATCATCCCAAGATCTTTCCTAGACTTTATGTAAATCTGTTGCGGGCAGGAGAATCAGGAGGTTTCTTGGAAGCAACCCTCTCTCGATTGGCTCAATATCTTCAAACGACGAAAGAAGTGAGAGACCAGCTCATCTCTGTTATGATTTATCCCCTGATTCTGACGCTTGTCATGGGCATCTCGGTCACCGTTCTCATCACCTTTGTCATCCCAAGGTTTACAAAGATCTTCTCCGATATGGGAGGCGCCATCCCCCTGGTAACCCAGATCGTCATCGCCATGAGCAAACTCGTTACAGGATATTGGTGGGCCGGCCTGGGAGCATTGGTCTTAATTTACCTTGGGCTGAAGACGTACATCAAGGACGCTGAGAGGAAATGGAAGTGGGATCGGTTCAAACTGAGATGGGTCGCTGTCGGTGATCTCATCAAGAAGATCGAGGTGGCCAGATTTTCAAGGACCCTGGGGACCTTGCTTCAAAGCGGCGTCTCGATCCTCCCGGCTCTCAACCTGGTTAAGGAGATCTCTCAAAATAGCGCCATCTCCAGATCGATCGCCTATATTCACGATCGGTTAAGAGAAGGCAAGGGAATCTCCAGGTCGCTGGAAGAGACCAATGTCTTTCCGCCCCTTGCCATCCATATGATCGGAGTGGGTGAGGAGACAGGGAGATTGGATGAGATGTTGATCAAGGTGGCTGAAGCCTATGAAGTGAATGTTCAAACGACGGTGAAGCGAGTTGTCTCCTTACTGGAACCTCTGATCATCCTCGTCATGGGCGGGATTGTTTTCTTTATCGTGATTTCTATTCTTTTGGCCATCCTCAGCATCAATGACATTCCATTCTAACCTCCCCTCACCCCTCTATCGAAAAGGGACTGGGGGGATGAAGCGCAGAGGGAGAAAGTATGAAAGAGAAGAGAAGGGATCGGGAGAAAGGATTTACGCTTTTCGAGATCCTCGTAGTGATCATCATCATCGGACTGCTGGCCGGTCTCGTGGGGCCGAGGTTGTTTGGCAAGGTGAGCACGGCAAAGCAGAAAGCGACCAAAGCGCAGATTGAACTCTTCGGTACGGCTCTCGATACCTTTCGACTCGATGTGGGAAAATACCCCACGACCGAGGAGGGACTGAAGGCCCTTCGGGAGAAACCGGCTGGTGTGGAGGGGTGGCAGGGTCCCTACCTTCCCAAAGAAATTCCTGTCGATCCCTGGGGAGCGGCCTATGTTTACAAGTCTCCAGGAGAACACGGCGATTATGACCTCATCTCCTATGGGCTCGATAAGGCGGAAGGCGGCGAGGGAGAGAATCTGGATATCGTCAGTTGGAAGGATGTGGGTAGATGAAAGACAGGGGCTTCTCGCTCTTCGAACTTCTGGTCGTCCTGATTCTTCTCAGCCTCTCCCTGGCCCTGGTCGCTCCCTCCCTGTCCAGATTCTCACGGACGGTGGAGTTGAAAGGAGCGGCCCAAAAGGTTTCTGGAATCCTCCGAAATTCAAGGAGCGAAGCGGTCAATAAGGGAAAGGTTTATCAGGTTGTCTTCAATTCCCAATCCAGAGAGGTAAGCGTTCATTCGATGGAACCTTTCGAGGAGAAGGATGAAAGAAAGGAAGGCCCGGTCCCCGAAAAAACCTATTTGCTGCCAGAGGGGATTCAGATGAAAGGGGATCCGACGACTTCCTCCCCATCGACTTCTGAACTCTCCCCGATTGAGTTTTACCCAAATGGAGGTTCGAACGGGGGGACGATCTTACTGGACAGCCCCGACCGCTTGGGGTACAGGATTCAGGTCCATTTCCTTACCGGAATGGTGGATATCAAGAAAGCAAAATGAAGAGAGCGCGAGGGTTTACCCCGTAGCATAGTTGAGGGAACGAGGACTTTTCGAATTATGAGGCGACGACGATTTCATAGAGGTTTACTTGATATTAAGGGTTATGCAACGGGGTTCACCCTCATCGAAGTGGTGGTGGCCATGGCCATCCTGAGCGTTGGGATAACTGTGATCATCGAGCTCTTTTCGGGTAGCCTCCGTCTGGTGAGGACCTCTGGTGAATATACCAAGGCGGTGAATTATGCGCGCGTCAAAATGGAAGAGTTGACGGTCAAACCAACCATGAATGAAGGGATCGAAGAAGGAGAGTTTGATGGAGCCTACCGCTGGCAGGTGGATGTGAAGAGAGTGGACATCCTCCCTCCAAGAATCGAGACAGACTTCAAACCTCCCGTGGAACTCTTCCAGGTCAAGGTTCACGTCCTCTGGAAGTCAGGCACAAAGGAAAGATCTACGGTGCTTGAAACCTACAGAACAATTAAATTGGAAGAGGAAGAAAAAAAGAGCTAAAAGAATGACAAAGCGAGGCTTCACCCCGTAGCATAGTTGAGGGAACAAGGGCTCTTCGAAATATGAGGCGACAACGATTTCATCCAGGTTTACTAGATATTAAGGGTTATGCGACGGGGTTTACATTAATAGAGGTCGTCATCACCCTGACGATTCTCGGATTCATTTGCCTCATCATCTTCGGGGCTTTCCGATTGGGCCTCTCTGCCTGGGAAAGAGGCGAATCTGTTAAGGATGAGTATCAGAAGGTGCGAATCGTTTCGCAGTTAGTCACCCAACAGGTCAAATCGGCTGTTCCTTACAAGATCAAGTCTCAAAAAGCAGAAGGAGACTATCTTGCCTTTGAGGGGGATGTTCGTTCTTTGAGGTTTGTCTCTGCCCTTCCCATTAAGGGAAAACAACCAGAAGGGTTTGTCTATGCCAAATATGAGTTTAAAGAAGAAGGTTCTGAGGGAGGTCGTCTGATCCTTTACGAGGAAAAGGCTCTTAACAAAGATTTTTTTGCAGAAGATCCGAAGGAAGAACTGGCCGTTTCTCTGCTGGAGGGAGTTTCAAGTGTGCGTTTTGAATATTTTCGAGAGGAAGATCCGTTGAACAACCAACAAGAGGAGTGGGTCGAGGAATGGAAGGCGAAGGATGAAAAGAGGTTGCCAAAAGCCCTCAAAATGACTATCATTCGGAAAAATCAACAAGGGAAGGAGGAACCTCCGATCACGGTTCTCGCATCCCTCCCGGCCTTCCGTTTTGAGGAAGTGAGAACGATGCCTGGCAGAAGGGTTCCTGGGGTGTCGACAATAAGGTAATAGGGAGTTGGAAGTTGGAAGTTGGAGGTTGGAGGTTGGAGGTTAGAGGTTAGAGGTTCATCGTTCATGGTCATAGTTCAGGATCGAGGAATTCTTAAGTCACGATGATACGGGCTGCTCAACAAATGGTTTTCTCTCCCTTGTTTGGAAAAAAGGGTATTGCCTTGATTATGGTTCTCTGGGTGATGGCCATCCTTTCGGTCGTGGCCCTTGAATTCTCTTACGCCATGAGGACAGAGATCAATATCACTAAGAACAACAAAGAGGATCTTCAGCGATACGCAATGGCAGAAGGAGGGGTTCAGCGTGCGATTACAGAATTGATTTACAAACACGATGCGCGAGTTCAACAATCGAGGAAAACCCTGAGCTTGGAAGAGATCCCCCCGGAGCAGAGGGAGTGGGTGGCAGATGGCAGGTC
The DNA here is from genome assembly GCA_964390545.1 of uncultured Syntrophaceae bacterium. Taxonomy (GTDB): domain Bacteria; phylum Desulfobacterota; class BSN033; order BSN033; family UBA1163; genus CAYMJV01. The sequence continues at coordinate 13,308 of CAYMJV010000057.1, read as the reverse complement.
CTACACCCTCCCTTTTGACCAGGGATCCTGTGAGATCAGGATCATGAGTGAGGCAGGCAAGATCAATATCAATATGGTCTCCGAGTTCTTGCTCCGCAAGGTCATTGGGCAATTGGGCCTTGAAGGGGAGGCAAAGGATGTGGTGGTCGATTCGGTTCTCGATTGGAGGGACACCAATGATTTCTACCGGGCGAACGGCGCAGAGAATGATTATTACCTTTCGCTCAAGGAGCCTTATTACTGCAAGAATGGAAATCTGGACTCGATCGAAGAGCTCCTCCTGGTGAAGGGAGTTACTCCGGATCTCTATCATGGGAAAAAGGGAACCTCGGAGGGCGAGGAGGGATCGGCTGATCGGGTGGGCTTGAAGGATATCTTTTCCATCTACTCTCCTGGTGAACAGGTGGACATCAACAGTGCCACCCCCCTCGTGATGAATATGGTTTTAGGCATTCCAAGAGAAGTCTCTCAGCAGATGGCGAAGGCCCGGGAAGAGAAAAGTTTCGAAAACCAGCAGGACCTTCTCAACAGGGTCCCTGAGCTTGCCCCCTTCATCGGAGAGATCAGCAGGTTCATCGTCTATCGATCGGCCCTTCCCTATTACACGATTGAATCGAGAGCCAAGTTGAAAGATGGGCTGTCCATGCAAGGAGTAAAAACCATCGTGAAGATCGACCCCAGGGAGAAAGAAGGATATAAAATCGTCCTGTGGGTGGATAGGCTGATGGAGCGCTAACCCCTGCTCAGGATGAGACAGGCATCAACATGATTTCAGGAAAGATGATGTTCATCTCCGATGTGAGCCTCGGAATCGATTTTAAAAAGAACCATTTGATCCTCACTCTTTTGAGAAAATCCTTCGGGAGGATCAAACTGGTGGACTACGAGATCCATGCCCTTCTGCCGGAAGAACAGAAAGAGGAGCGAGAGGCTCAGCTGATCAACCTGGTCAACGGGTTTATCTCCAAACATACGATCAATAAGAATAAGGTCTCCGTTTCCGTACCGAGGGAGAAAGTCGTTGCCCGCTTCATCCGTCTTCCCATCGCCACGAAGGAGAACTTGCGGAAGGTTCTGGAATACGAGGTCTCCAAGTACACGCCCTTTGAGAAGGAGGAGATTTATTTTGACTACCAGATCCTGAAAGAGGAGAAGGAATGGCTCGACCTCTTTGCCGTCTTTATCAAGAGGGAAGAAGTCGAT
>CAYMJV010000057.1:0-12005 GCA_964390545.1 uncultured Syntrophaceae bacterium | reverse complement strand
GGAGAAGGAATGGCTCGACCTCTTTGCCGTCTTTATCAAGAGGGAAGAAGTCGATATTTATCTCGCTTTGCTGAAGAAGGTCGGGATTCAACCCATCTCCATCCAGATTCCCTCTACCGCCGCCCTCAACCTTTTCTTTTACCACAAGATGGCTGGACAAAATGAAATGGCTGTCCTCCTCGATGTAACTGCGCCCTTCTTTGAGATGAATCTGATCCAAGGGAAAGACTGGAAAGAAAGTTTCCACCTGCCTCTGCCTTCTGAAGAGCAGGAGTCAAAGATCATCAACACCTTCAAACGATCCGGATTGAAAAGCGATGCCCTTGCCAAATCAACTTTCTTCGTGTTTGGTTTAGATGCCACGGAAAAGATGTTGCCTTCCCTCAGAGAGAGTGACCAGATCAAAGGGATTTTCCTTCCCCCCTTGCATCGTATTGAAGCAGAGACCGGGGCCTCCAGACCTGATAAGATCTTCTCCTCAATCGGGCTCCCCCTGAAGGGATTGACTCAGACCAAACTCGATCTGAACCTGCTTCCATTTGAGATGAGAAAAAAGGTGAGGGAGATTGGAAAGCCGGTCTTCATGATCCTGGCCTCCCTTGCCGTGATTCTGAGTTTGACCTGGGGGATCGGTGTTTTCTTTCGATACAGAAATGCGTTGAATGCCATCAATGATGAGATTAAGAATCGAAAGCCTGCTGTGGAAGCGATTGAACGGGTGCAAAAGCAGAAGGACGCCTTGAGGAAGGAGATCCTGGACCTTGATAAGATTCGATCGGCGGAGATCAGTAAAGTGGAGATCCTGAGAGAACTCACCCAGCTTCTGCCGACCACGGTCTGGATCTGGAATTTCAAATACACAGGAAGGGAGCTGGAAATCAGCGGATTCGCTGATTCGGCCTCCGAACTCATCTCCATTTTAGACCGGTCTCCCCTCTTTGAAAGGGTCGAATTCTTAGCCCCTGTGACCAAGGAGAGGGAGAGAAGGGAGGGTGTGGATAAGGAGAGGGAGAGGTTTAAAATCAAAGCGAGGTTGGAAGGCAGGAGGGCAGGAACTTGAAAGAATGGCCTTTCTTAAAGAAACTGTCCTCCTTAAAAAAATGGCCTGTTTTGAAGAAATGGCCGCTTCTGGAAAAATGGAGATTTTCCCAGAAGCGGGTCCTCTGGGGACTCGTTGGAATCGTCGTCCTCGTCCTCTTCTACACCTTTGGGATCCTTCCTCTGGTCGAAGCGAGGAAGAACGCCGAGGAGGAGATCCTCTTGAAGAGGAAGGCTTTGCTGAGATATGAAGAGTATCTGGGAAACCGCAAGATTTTCGAAGAAGAACTGGACCGCACCCTGAAGCAGTATGAAATGATTCAGGGAAGGCTCCTGGCCGGAGAAACCCCTCAACTTGGAGCCGCCAGTCTGCAAGAGATCGTAAGACGGCTTTCGGAAAAGGCTGGCGTAGGCATCCGGAGCTTTCGAATGCTGGAACCTAAAGAGTTCGATTCCTATAGAAGGATTTCGATCCAGATCGATTTCAATCCCAACAATAGCATGCTCAATCTTGGCCAATTTATTTATGATATCGAAACCCACGAGAAAGAGCTGATGATCTCAGAGATGGACCTTCTGGTTTTAAATATTCGAATGCCCAATCAAGTCCAGGGGAGCATGGTCATCTCTGGACTGATGAAAGGGACGAAAGCCAAAGAGAAAGGAAAGGAGCGATGATGTCCTGGCGTTACGGTGTCTTCTCTCTTCTCCTCTTTGTCGCTGTGGTTCTTCTGGGTCTAAAAAACTATGACGTGTGGACCCAGCCCATGGAAACCTTGCGGGAAGAAGGGAGGGCGAAGAAGGGAGAAACAAAAGGTGAAGGAGCCTCAGTCACCGGAAGGCAAAAGGAGACGACTTCCGTTGCCTCCACCATCGCAATTTCTGAAAAGAATATCTTCAACCCGGACCGGAGAGAATTTTCGTTCACCACCCCTGAACAATCGAAACCCATGTCCCGTCCCCAGATCCTTCTTTATGGAATCACCATCGCCAAGGACTACCAGGCTGCATCACTCGTTCATCCGGGAAGGCCCCTCCAGAAAGGGGAAAGGGAGATGATCACCCTGAAGATCGGGGAGAAGGTCGGAGAATATAAACTGGCCAAGATACTCCCTGATCGAATCACCATGGAATCAGGAGACGACTCTTTCGATGTCCTACTCTATGATACGAATGCGCCCAAGAAAAGGGCCGTGGTCAGGACAGAGGTGAGACCTCCAGAAGTGAAGAGCACGGCTCCAGCACCTTCGCCTCCCGCACCTGTTCCCGTACCAAAAGCAGCAGAGGCGCCCAAGCCTGCGGAACCATCCCGGGAGAGGGTGATGGAGGCGCCCCTGCCACGACCCGTAACCCCAGCGCCCCCCTCTTATCCGAGCACCTTGAGGGGAAGGAGGCCTGTAACGCCTTATCCACCTACTGAAAGTGGGAATAAATAAAGGCCTGAGGAAAGGAGTCATTTCAGGATGAACAAGATGAAATGGTTAGGAATGGGATGTCTTATCCTATGCCTGATGCTCGGGAACACCCATTGTGCAGGAGAGAAATCTCAGTTGAAGGGGAAACCGGGTGAGCTTCCTCAGAAGGAGATTTCTCCCCCTCCTTCCGAGATGGCGGCACCACCTCCTAAGCCAGTGGAGGCTCCTCCTGCTGCTGTGGCCGAAGCACCTAAGCCTGAGAAACCGGCGCAACCTCCCATACAACCTCCTCGATCCGATCTGCCTACCCCGCCTCCCCCTTCCACTCCTGTTAAACCTCCAGAAACTCCGAGGGGACCGGGTGTGGTCTTCAACTTCGATAACGCTGACCTCTATGAGGTGATCCGGGTGATGGCAGAGATCCTGAAGATTAACTATATGGTCGATCCCAAGGTCAGAGGGGTCGTCAACATCCATACCGTGGGGCAAATTCCATCCGAAGATGTCTTTCCCATCTTCCAATCGATTCTGAGATTGAATGGAGCCACGGCCGTTAAGAAGGGCAATGTCTATGAAATTGTCCCTTTCGGTGATGCAAAAAAGTCGTATGTTCCTTTTTCGACCACCCGGGATCCAGCGAAGCTAGCTGCTGAGGAAAGATATACTACCCAGATCATCATCTTGAGGTACATTCCAGTAGCAGAGGTTTCTAAACTGATCAAGCCCTTCCTTTCGGATGGGGCAGATATCATTGAACATCCTCCCCATAATATCCTGATCATCAACGACCTTGCTTCCAATGTCAGAAAATCGCTCGACATCATCAACCTCTTCGATGTCGATCTCTTCGCCGATATGAAGGTCAGGATCTATCCCGTTCTCAATGCCGATGTGACGGAGATCGCCAAGGAGATGGAGCGAATCTTCGCTTCCTTTGAGATTTCAACAAAGTCGGGGAGAGGCGTCGGAATTACCTTCACCCCCGTCACTCGAATCAACTCCCTCCTGGTCATCAGTTCCATTCCCAACATCTTCGAAAGGGTGGAGGCGTGGTTGAGAGAACTCGACAAGACGCCTGCGGAAGGCACCAAGTTGAGTGTCTTTGTCTACTATGTCCAGAATGGGAAGGCAAAGGATCTCGCCGACGTCCTGAAACAGATCTTCGTAGCGACCAAAGAGAAGAAACCGGAGTTCAGAGAGAGGGTCGTAACGCCTGAGCCCACTCCGAGAGGTGTCCGGCCTACGACACCCGCTCCATCTGCACCACCCAAAGAGGAGGCAGCCGCCGTTCCAGAGGGAGAGATCAATATCGTCGTTGACGAGGCGAACAACGCATTGGTCATCCGAGCTTTTCAAAGGGATTATAGGGCGATCCTCGAAACCATTAGGAAACTCGACATCTATCCGAAACAGGTTTTGATTGAGGTCATGGTCGCTGAGATCACCCTTGATGACACAACCCAGTTCGGGATTGAATGGTCAAGGTTCCTTTCAAGTCAACCTCCAAATGCGCAAGAGGTCGTGTTGGGTGCGAGGCCCCCCGCCGATCCGTTTAGTGCAGCACTGACTGCCATTGGTATCCGATATTCCATTGTGGAGCTGGGAGGGAGGGTTTCTGCTGCCATCAGAGCTGCGGCAACACGTGGCCGATTAAAAGTGATTTCCTCGCCCCATATTCTTGCCTCCAATAACAAAGAGGCAAAAATTCAGATTGGATCGTCTCAACCCATCCTCACTTCAACCTATTCGGGCACCACGGGGGTTGCCGGAGCCGCCGGCGTCATCGAGGGGACCATCGAATATAAGGATATCGGCATTATTCTCACCGTGACTCCCCGCATCAGTGATGGCGGTCTGGTGTCCATGGAGATATCTGTTGAAGATAGCACCGTCGATACCACCACCCTTGGAACTCTTCCATCGGTCCCAGTTTTTGGAAAGAGAACGGCAAAGACGGTCCTCTCCATTACGGAAGGGCAGGCCATTGTGATTGGAGGGTTGATCCAGGATTCAAAAAATGTCACGAAGTCAGGCATCCCTCTTCTCAGTCGAATCCCCCTCCTGGGTGCCCTTTTTGGACAACATGAATATATCACGGGGAAGACAGAGCTCATCCTTTTGATGACGCCTCACATCATCACGGATCAGCTTCAGTCGGATACCGTCACTCGGGAATTCAAGGAAAAGGTCGAAGGGATCAGGAAGGAGTTGGAGAAGAAGGAGAAGAAAAAGAAATAATATCCAGAAGCGGAGGGGTCATTCCTTCTCCCCCGCCATAAACTCCTTGATCATTAATTCGTTTTTTTTCTGGACTTTCTGCATCTCACCGAGTTCCACATTTTCGAAGGGAAGCTTCATCCGCTTATTTCTCAACCTTGTAATTTCGGCGTCGAGAAATTGGATCGTATTGGCGATCGCCTCTGCCATGGTGGAGATGGACCCCTGGGCCTTCTCAAAAGTCCCCTTGTCGAGATAGGCACGGTTCAGATTATGGAATCGCTCGAAGAACCCCTGAAGTTTCTCCAGCTCCTCCCCCTTCCCTTTCTTCTTCTTCTTTTCCAAGCTTTTCGTCATCTCCAAAAACTTCTCTATCTCCATAGTGCCTCCGTGAGGTTCTCCATTTGTTTCTAAAAATGGTGTATCCGCAAAAGTCAAAAAACGCGGAAAACGTCATGCTGAACCTTGTGCCGAACTTGTTTCGGTATTGGTTCAGCATCTAACAAAATCAGGACTTACGAGACCCTGAAACAAGTTTAGGGTGACAGATACCGACTTTTTAGGAGACCACCAAAAATTAATTTATGAAAATGGGGCCTGTTTGTCAACCCCTTCGGCGTAACGACAGGAAAACTTGCTCAGCCTGCCTGTCCCGATTTCGGGACTTTTCGGAAATCTCTTGGTATTTTCCTAACAGCCTGCCTAAATTTCATCATCTATTTCTCACCTATCGACTCACTCTCTCAGGGAGTGGATTTTTATAATAAGAAATTCCCTATAAATTCGAAATATTACGGATGGGCCACTGTTCCTTTGAAAATGCCATCACTGGCATACAAATTGCTTTTAATCTTTGCTAAGAATACGAAGGGGTATCGGAAAGACAAAGGCGTCTCTACCTGTCGTTGACAGGTTTGAAAGCAGACAAAGGCGTCTCTTACTGTCATGGACAGGTCAAAAGAGGCGCCTTTTTTTAAATTCTATCACCCCTCACCCCATCCCTCTCCCCAACGGGGAGAGGGGAAGGTGAGGGGGCCAAGGAGGAAGAAATGGATAAGGAAAAAGAACAGGTTTTGAAGATGGCAAAGGAGCATGGTGTCAGATTTATTCGACTATGGTTTACAGACATACTGGGTTTTCTAAAAGGTTTTGCCATCACCATCGATGAATTGGAAGGTGCTCTTGAAGAGGGAATGGGGTTCGATGGCTCCTCCATCCAGGGGTATGCCCGGATCGATGAGAGCGACATGCTTGCAAGACCTGATCCGAAGACCTTCCAGATCATGCCCTGGAGACCAAAAGAGAATGCCGTCGCCCGGATGTTTGCAGACATCTACGAACCGGATGGAACTCCCTACAAAGGAGATCCCAGATGGGTATTAAAAAGAAACCTCAAAAAGACTCAAGACCTCGGCTACACCTTTTATGTAGGTCCTGAATTGGAGTACTTCTATTTTAAGGCCAGCGATGGGAAGCCGGAGGGGCTGGATCGGGGAGGCTATTTCGACCTTACTCCCCTCGATGTGGCTACTGAACTTCGGCGCGAGACCATTCTCACTTTGGAGGCCATGGGAATTCATGTTGAATACAGCCACCACGAAGTGGCTCCCAGCCAACATGAGATCGACCTCCGTTACACAGATGCCCTTACGATGGCAGACAATGCCATGACTTATCGGCTCGTCGTGAAGGAGATTGCATTAAAGCATGGCGTTTATGCGACCTTCATGCCCAAACCCATCTTCGGTCAGAACGGAAGTGGAATGCATACTCACCAATCCCTTTTCAAAGGGGATAAGAATGCGTTCTTCGAACCAAAGGATGAATTTCATCTCTCCAAAATGGCTAAATCTTATATTGCGGGAATTCTGAAACATTCGAAGGAGATCACCTCTATTACCTCTCAATGGGTCAACTCTTACAAAAGGCTCGTCCCGGGCTACGAGGCACCGGTCTATATTTCATGGGCTCGCCGCAATCGGTCAGCCCTCGTTCGGGTTCCCATGTACAAACCTGGAAAAGAGAAGGCCACGCGAATTGAATTTCGATCGCCTGACCCGGCCTGCAACCCCTATCTGGCTTTCGCCGTGATGTTGGCAGCAGGCTTAAAAGGTGTTGAGAAAGGTTATGAGCTTCCGCCGCCAGTGGAGGAAGACATCTATGAGATGTCCGAAGAAGCGAGAAAAAAGCATGGGATCGAATCTCTCCCAGGAAATCTCCTTGAAGCCATCCAACTGACAGAAAAAAGCGAACTGGTTAAGGAGACTTTAGGAGATCATATCTTCCAAAAATTTATCGAGAACAAGAAGATCGAATGGGATCAATACCGAACCCATGTTTCCCAATTCGAATTGGAGAAATATCTACCCGTTCTGTGACGATCTCTCGTTCTCCCCTCGATGGAAGAATCATTAGATTTGTGAAGAAGGACAAACAAGCATTCCCCCCTTTTCAAGGGGGGAATTTTTATTGAATCTTGAGATTCAATCTTTTAAAATTAATTAGTTATCTTGACGAAAACACTCTTGATGGATGATCAAGAGTGTGGCATGATGAGTGAAGCCTCCCGCCCGCAGGGCGGGGCTTCCCGGCAATGTAATATCACTTAATATTGTGCCCCTTGAGCCCGCGCGCAGCGCGGGGCTTGCGGGGCACGTTCCGGCCAGGCTTGCATGCTCTATGATCTATAGCTCAAACAAGATAATTCTGGCAAAAGCCTTTAACACCTATCTTCTTCAAAGTATCATGCTCATCTATTGCTAATCGATGATCCTTAAAGCTGCAACAAAAACAAAGTGAGGTTAAACCGTACGGTGGAAGAGAAGAAAGACCACCCTCCTTGGAGGAAAGCCCTCGAAACTCTTTTGCATCAGAACTCTGGTCTCAGGATCATTGAAGACCCGGAGAAGCTTGAGTATTACCGTCAGGATCTCAATGTCGATCTCCCCCCCATGATTCGTGATCTCATGCTCAAAAGCCTGCCCGATCTTATCCTTCAGCCGACCACTGAAGAACATCTCATCGAGATCTTTGCCATTGCCCGAGAGCACAGAGTCCCGATAACTCTTCGGGGCGCAGGGACATGGGGTTACGGCGGCGCGGTCCCAACCCGGGGCGGGATTTTAATCGACCTCGGGTTGATGGATAGGATTGAAGTGAATCCAGAAACCCTTCAGTTGACCGTAGGCCCGGGAGCCCGTTTTCTTGATATCGGGCACGAACTGGAGCGCCATGGTTTGATTCTTCTCACGATGACCTCCGGAAAAGGTGGCACCCTCGCAGGTTGGATGGCTACCGGAGGAATGGGATTTGGAACCTATCACCACGGCCCGGTGAGAAATCAGTTGATCTCGATCCGGGTGATCACACCTGACGGAAAGATTAAAAATATCGCGGCAGACGATCCTGAAATCAACTATTTCCTTTCTACCGAAGGGCAGATGGGCATCATCGTGAAAGCAACGCTTAAGGTGGGCCGAAAACCTTCTCGGTGGTTTCCAGTGATCATGCCCTTCGAAGACCCATCTTCTGCCTATGTTTTCGCTAAGAAGTTATCCGATCATCCTTCGATTCGTCCTGATGAACTCGTGGTCTATCATTCGGAATTCGTGCGCGCCCTTAAGGCCCAATCCAATGGAAAGATTTCTGTTGAAGATAAGAATTTGGTCTTGATCGCTTTTTCAGACGAAGAGGCAGCACGTGACTTGAAGGCTTATCTTGACCAAAATGGAATCCAAGCGGCAGATGAAGCGTCGGCAAACACCCTGTGGGAAGAGCGTTTTCTTCCTATGTCCATCAAACATCTGGGACCCTCTCTTCTTGCGACGGAGGTGCTCCTCCCTTTGGATCAGGTGGCTTCCTATTATGAAAAGATCAGCGAATGGGGAAAACGTCTGGGCTTGACCTTTTACCCAACCTCGCATCTTGTCAACCGGGATCAGGTTCTTTTCCTGGCCATGCTTGCCACGGATCATCGGAAGGCCATTTTCTATGCGGACCTCATGCTCGTTCCGATGATGGTGAGACTGGCCGCTCAGTTCTATCATGGAAAGCCCTATGGTCTCGGGATATGGAATACGCCTTTCTTGCACCATCTCTATCCCAAAAAGGAACTGAAGGAACTGGCTCGTTATAAGAAAAAAGTGGATCCAGACGGAATCCTTAATCCTGGGAAGTTCTTTGGTGTTTCCGGAAGATTGGGTCCCCTTCAGAAAATGCTTTTTCACGCCGGAATTTTCGACCTTGAGCTTTCCACGGCTCAGTGGCTTATGTTCAGACTCTTCTCCCTCATTCCCGAGAAGGCCTTCCGGCGCCGGGTTCCCGCAGCGCCGGAAGGCCTTGAAACGATCGCCAACGATATCTTCTCCTGCGCCCAGTGTGGAAGTTGTGTCTCCCAATGTCCGGTCTACGGGGCGACTCGAGATGAAACCTTCACCGCCAGGGGGAAACTGCTTATCATCAAGAGAGCGTTGGAAAAGAAAAATCTCGAACTCTCCAAGGTTTTGCCTCTCTATTTCTGTATGCATTGTGGTCGTTGTGACGAGGGGTGTCAGGCTAACTTAAAACATCGCCAGCTTTTTGATGACCTAGAGAAATACTTATCCCGTACCCTTGACTTCCCAATCCAGGAAGTCACGCAATTTATCCAAGACGTTGAAACCAGCCCCGACTTCCAACGATTCCTCGACGTGATCCGAACGGGATTTGACCAAAAGATTCGCGAACAGCGCCAGACCTTTCCGAAACACCGCGTCGTCATCGACGAAGAGTACTGTTTGCATTGTGGAACGTGCGTCGATGCTTGTATGTACAGCGTGCGGAAACGGAGTGAATCAGACCCCCGTCGTGTGGTCATCGAGGATGAAGCGCTCTGCCGAGGCTGCGGCGCCTGCCTGGAACGATGTCCGCAGATTGCGAAAGGCATCCCAGCCACTTCCGTGGAACTCCATCCAAATGTCCTCCAAATGGACGATCCATACTGGAACAGTGGGGTCGTCAGCCGCATCGACCTTGAAGCAACTACTGGAAAGATTCCCGTTTCCGGCACAGGCCAAGGCGATCCCCATCGCGGATCAGGAAATGACGGTATCCGCTTCGGCCACTTCCATATCGTCGGACCCGCCCAAAACCTTCTCTATGAAAGCTCTGCCGATGCCATCGCTATCCAACTCGGCCAGCGGCCGAAGTATCTTTCGTTCAATGGAGAGAGATTAGAAACGCCTGTTCCCCGCCTGATCGGATTAAAAACGCCGCTTCTCTTAGACGTCATGCCTATGGATGGAGGCGAGAATCTATTGGAGGCGATGCTTGAGGCAGCCAAAGAAATGGGGACCCGTCTGACATTACGGTTCGAGGATTTTGAACACTACGGATCAACCTTCAGAGATAAAACCCATCATCTGATTCTCCGCTTGACGGCCAAAGATATCGAAGAGTCTCTCGCCGGGGGAAAGTGGCCTCAGACACTAAGAGATCAGACTCCGGATCTGGTAGAAATCGAATGGAATAATCAAGCGATCGCGCGAATGGATGACCTGAGGCATCTTTTTTCAGAATCAACCATTCTCTGCGCCGTATTAAGTATTAAAAAGGGAGATATCGATTCAGAGCTCCGACCTACAACGGCCTTTGAGAAGCTGCTCACCTCTCTCTTCAGTTCCCCGTTCGATGTTTTATGCCTGACGTCGGATTACGATAGAGAAAAAGGATACTACCTCACAACAGATGCTGTGCCTGCTGTTCATCGCTTTTTGGTGGAGCAAAAACTGCGGCACCGGTTCTCCATCCTTGCCTCGGGTGGCATCCGTTCTGCTGCCGACGCACAAAAGACGATCCAGCGAGGCGCCAATGGAATAAAGATCGATTGGCCCGTCCTCCTGACTGCCGACCCAATGGCCCGGCAGAAATTTCTTAAGAGAATGGAGCTCCAGTTTCCCTATGATGCGCATACCTTAGCCAAGCGCATTTCCAACCTGATCCGGGTCTGGAATATTCAGATCATCGAGGTCCTCGGCGCCTCTGGCTTCAAAGAAATCAGAAAGACGGTGGGCGAAGAGAATCGATTGCTTATTTTCGATGACCTGGAGGAAAGGGTCTACGACACCTTCAAGAACCACGAACGATTGGAACGGAACAAGAAAAGCAATGCTGCCCGGATTCAAAGGGAAGGTGACGGGGTTGGGTGGCGATATACTCAACTGAGGAATTTAATTCAGCCCACTCAGCTTCCGCACCGGTTCTACTGCGTAAACCTGAAAAGCCCATGCTATCGCATCTTCGATCAGGATCATGTGTGGCCAGCCTCTCTGATCGCTTCTGTAGGCCGCATGGCGGGTGGTAATCAGGAGACGCTTCTCCTGTCGCATGCCGAAGAACGGGGGAATCTCGGAGATGGTTTCGACTCGATCGATATTCTATTCCCACAAGACCCAGAGTCCATCCCAGTCGAGAGATTGGATGAAGTCTCCACGTCACTTCAGATCTCCCCTCAGTTGAAGCTGAAGTCACCCTTCATCGGGGCTGGGATGTCGGTTGGCTCGATTGGGCCGGGGACATGGCGTGCCCGAGTGGTGGCCACACGCGCCCTCGGCACCCAGTTGGACACAGGAGAGGGAGGATATCCGACGATCTTCATCCTTGACTCGAAATGGGACCCTTTGGATCTCACCGATCAGCAAGTGGCCCTTCTGGGTCGGATCATGGAAGAGAGAAAACTCATCCCTCTCGAAAAAGTCATCCAACGGGTAGAACAGGAGCTCGATGAATCTCCAGAATATGAGAACCTCGTCAAAGCGCTTCGGAGTTTTCCGGGCTCAATGCCAATTCAGTATGTGCCGATTGTGACTCCTGAAGACGAGCCTTTCGTCTCGACCCAGCTCAAGACAGGATTGTTTGGGGTCACCAAAGAAACCATCCGCCGCGCCCGGCGCGTAGTCATTGCCTACAGCCAAGGAGCCAAACAAGGCGTAGGAGGACATCTACTAGGCAGAAAGGTCTTTGGTCTGGTCTCGAGGCTTCGAGGGGTGGCCAAGGGAACAAGCCTCATCTCTCCCTTTCCTTTCCACAACTGCTATTCCATTGAGGACGTCAAGGCTTTCATTGACGCGGTCCGTATGATCAACCGCCGTACCACCATCTGCATCAAAGTTTCGCCCTCACCTGACATTGAGTTCATCTTCGCGGGCCTGGCCCGAATTGCCAAAGACAATGGGATGGGCATTGAGATCTGGCTGGATGGACCTCGTGGCGGCACGGGGGCAGCCCCAGATATCATCAAAGGTCAGATGGGAATGCACATGGAGTATGCGATCCCCATCTGCCACGAAAAACTGATGG
>CAYMJV010000056.1:0-19718 GCA_964390545.1 uncultured Syntrophaceae bacterium | reverse complement strand
CAGGAAGATCCCGATGGAGAAGGCCAGGGCCGTTCGCTCAGGCGTGTCTTCAATCCGAAGAAGTTTTTTAAGCAATTCTCTCATGAGCACCTTTATAATCCCTCCCCGCCTCCCTTTATTAAAGGGAGGAGAAAAAATCCCCCTTTTATAAAGTCGGTACGACTCGAAACCGAGGGGGATTTAGGAGGATTAATTATAATATAGACACTCCTTCTTAAGAAAGGTCCCTGCGTACCAGCATCAGGCGGCCACGGAGGGCCGCCCTACAACCTCAAAATAAAAACATTCTTTCTTAAGAACGCAGTCTGCACATTGTGGTTTTTTGGCTTTGCAGACGGATTTTCCGTGTCGGATGAGATTGAGATGAAGGGATAGAGCTTTCCCCTTCGGCACGAGAGGGCCCATCCATGAATGCGCCTTCTCTGCGTCGATCTCTTCGGGAATGAATCCAAGGCATTTCCCTACTCTCAGAATGTGAGTGTCAACGGGAAAGGCTTCCCTTCCCAGACCAAAGAGGAGGAGGCAGTGAACCGTCTTGGGTCCAATCCCTTTGAGACCCCCAAGGGTCTCCTTGATCTCTTCCTCACCCATTCTTTTCAAGAAAGTGAGGCTCACCTTCCCTTCCCGCTTCCTGAGCCATTGAAGGATATCCACGATACGTTTCGCCTTCTGTCTTGCAAGTCCTCCCGGGCGAAGGGCTTTCATAACCACCTTCCTCTTTCCGTTAAGGATATCTTCCCATCGGGGAAATTGGTTTTTCAATCTCTGGTAGGCCCGATCCCGATTCTGGTCGTTGGTATTCTGGGAAAGAATGGTTTGAACGAGGACGTCCAGAAGATCAGCTTTCCTCTCCCTTTTAGGAATTCCATACTCCCTTTCCAGAAGAGCGTTGATTCTCTTTATCTTAGCTTTCGTTTCTCTGAGTCCGGAAGGTTTCACAAAAGTAGCGTTTCACACTCCAGCCATGGCCCTCTTGATCTTCTCGCTGAGCTTTCCGCCAAGGAGATCTCTCATCCGTTCCTTCACTCTCACCACGAAACCCTGATAAGTCTCCCTCCCTTCCAAAACCTGAAGATACAAGTCCGCAAGGTCCCGGTAGCGCCTCAGAGTCCGATAGGCCAGATTTGTAAACCGGAAAACAAATCGAGAAAATTGCAGGGCCCATTTCAGATTTTCAGAGATGTGGTCCTGCACTTTCATTTGGTATAGATCAGAGGGAAGAGCGCCACTCTCTTTCGACTGAAGGATCGCCCCTGCGGCCAGCATCCCGCTTCGAAGGGCATAGTAGATGCCTTCGCCCATCAAAGGATCCATCAGATGGGCAGCGTCACCCACGAGAAGAACCTTTCCCTTTGAAACCTTTTGTCTTTCGTCATAGAAGTACGGGAGGGGATGGCCCAATACTTTTTCCACTTTCTCTTGCTTGATGTAATTCAGTCCGTGAATAAACGTATTGAAGTATCGACGGAGATTCATCTTTGCTACGTCTCTAAACATCCCGCCGACGCCGATGGAGAGGCCTTCTTTCTTGGGAAAGACCCAGCCATAGCCATTGGGGACTCCGCCGAAATCAAAATGGACGAGCTGGAGTTCCTCTCTTGGGAAATCGAAAGTGGACTCAAAAGGGATTTCACTCTCCATTCCGATTCCATTCCCATCGCCTTTGGGTGGCAATAAGGATAATGATTTTCCAACGATGCTCCCAGGGCCATCTGCGCCGATGAGATATTCACAACGAAACTTCTCTCCGTCATTCAGCTCTACTTCCACCCCATCTCTTTTCTCTTCCACTTTTACCACTCTTACGCCTTCTAAGACTTCCGTACCTTTCTCTAGTGCCTGTTTGACCAAAAATTGATCGAACCGATCTCTCATCACCATAAATGCGATGGGTTGTCTCCATTCGATCGAAAAAGAATCCTTCAAACGGTAAGTAAATTTAGCTTTATAAATCATTGTCTCCACTACCGGGTTGAGATCCAAACCAAGAAGGTCAACGGCCTTGAGGGAGAGGCAACCTCCGCAGGCCTTGTAGCGAGGCATTTTTTCCTTCTCAATGAGGAGGGTTTTCAATCCGGCCTGGGCACAAAACCTGGCAGCGGTCGATCCTCCCGGTCCTGCACCAACGACAATCACATCGTAATCGAAACCCACCGTTCAAAACCTCAATGACTTAGAACGTCAGTCTCAAGTCCCACCTCGCCTTTAGAGACTGTATCGTAATGTCATTCTGAGGCGTTAGCCGAAGAATCTCTATTTTCTAACTTATCGATTCCATGAGATTCTTCACTTCGTTCAGAATGACAGGCATGTAATTCCCTCCCATTACGACACAGTCTCCTAATAAACGAGGAGAACGGGGATTAAGAAAAATTATCATGAAATCGAGATTTGTCAATAATTAAAAACCCAACCATTCCCCCTCTCCCTTGATGGGAGAGGGCTGGGGCGAGGGTGACTCTGCGACATGCTCAGGATGAATTCATGATGGACCCGTCGAACCAGTTCCTCTCCCCTCCATCCCTGCCTGCGGCCGGTAGGCATAGAGCATCGCATGAAGCCTATATTTCATGGTCATTCCTGCAGAAGCAGGAATCCATATCTTTCTTAATACACTATCTGGATTCCCGTTTTCACGGGAATGACAGGACTATAATAATTCACCCTATGCGCTTTGCGTTTAAAATCTATGGATTAAACAACTTCTCTTCAAGATGGGAGTTGATGAAATAATTTTTAATATCGGTGATCTCAAGCGGCCTGTCTTCCAGACTGTACCTCTCAATGCGGATGGGCAGCCAGTGCTTTTGGGAGATAGAGACCCGATATTTTTCATTCGATTTCTCTTCAATATAATCTTTGGCCCAGAATAAAAACTTCACCTGTTCCCCATCTTCGTAGAACTCATCCTCCCCCTGTTTGACCCTTTTGAGATTCTTGGACATGAAATCGACGAAATACCCCATATCCGTCTGGTCGATCCGTTGACCCGCCAGGGTTTTGATCATGGGATTGTCAATGGAAAACCGGAATTTGAGGGTAGGCATGAAGCGAAAGGGCATCACGGTCGCTTCCTTGTCCCCGTCGTTATAGAAAATGCTAAGGGATGAATAGGGATGGGAGAAGTCGACTCGGATCCTTTTCCCCCTCTTAAAATAGAATTTGAAGTGATAGCTCTGATCCTCCGCACCATTTTGAAAGAAGAATTGCTCCACCTCGCAAGTATAATCTTCCATCCCCTTGACGGCTGATTCCATCTTTTGAATAATGTAAGGGATGCGATTTTCGTTTGACGGTTCTGCTGAGAATGAGGAATGAGCAACGGAGAAAAGGACAGCAGTGGAGAATAATAATACTAAAAAAAATCTCCTCCCCCCTTGTGGGGGAGGAATGAGGTGGGGGGAACAAATGTCTGAACACCCCCACCCACACCCTCCCCCATCAAGGGGGAGGGGATTGCTTGTGGGACTTTCCTTTTTCTGAGAAGAGACTACGAACATCTGAATCCTATTTGAAGATGAAATTCTTGTCGAAGAGATGAGGATCATCGAAGTGGACCCGTCCAATCAGCTCAATGGCGTGGTGCCCCCTCTGGCGCATGCTCCCGACCGATGGAATTCCCATGGAGAAGAGAAGAAACCGCTCCACCCTCTCGGACCCCTTTGCAATTCCATGTTCGTTGAAGATGCTTTCCGTTCGGCCGTCCTCATGCGGAAGGGTCTCCAGAACGTCGTAGGGAACAAGCTCGTAAGGAACCGGATCGGGAGCTTCCTTCACCGAAATCAGACGCTGCACCTGATGCCAGCCAGAGTTTATCCTGATTCCGAGACGATCTCCAGTAGAAATCTCGGGAAGCCACTGAGGCACCATCGCATCAAACATCAGAGGTCTTGGAAGGATTCGATCCACTCGTTCTCGATCGGGGGCAAAGAGATGATAACATCCGCAATTATTCATCGCCTCAACCATGAAGAGCTTCCCCTGGTCATCCAGGGAGATCCGAATGGTCAACCCATCCAGATGACCTTTCTCGATAGACGGAGGCCTCTCCCCTGCCCGTTCTGAATACCAGATCGCATAGTTGATTTGAAGGATGGGTTCCCCTTTCAGGAGGGCGTGAGAAAAGTAGTAATAAACTGTAGGTTTCTCAGGATTGATCTCCATTCGATGATTCTTCCATCTCACCTCTCCAAGCCGATCATAGGAAGCAGCCATATCCTGAATAAAAATAGGAGCAAAGGCCTCAACCAATTCCTTCTTTCGAATGGCATCAGGAAAGGGAACCCTTAAAGGATTCTCTCTCGATTCTTCGATGATCTCCTGAATCCTTTCCCGGCCAAGAGATTGCTCTTTCCCTGGCACAAAGGTCCTTAGGCTTCCGTCAACAGGAAGGTCTTTCAAGTCTGTATCGAATCGTCTCCTTATTTTCTCCCTCGAATTCTCAGTGACCACCGTAACCGGGAGGGCAATAAGAGGGTAAAGGCCAGCCGTCCTTAGAATCGAGGAGTATTCATCCGGAACGCCAACAAAAGGTTCAAGGGAAGTATAAAAACCGGATCGTCCATGGTCATGGAGCAAGAGATCGGTCGAACAGGATTCCACCTGGTCAGCGAGACCTTCTCGATCCGGCCGACCTTTTTCTGATGTAAGAGAAATGACCATCTCATCCGGAAGATTGCTGATCTCTTTCTTCCTGGATCGAAGGTCGAGGTCCTGCATCCATCGGACCCAGATCTTCCTCTCCTGCTCGTCTTTCAAGCTTTCCTTTAAAGCAGAGAGGAACCGGCTGGTACGAAGATAGGGGAACCCAGGAACAGAAAAAGCGGACGCATCCCTGACATCGGCTTCCCTAACCTTTTCATCTAACCGCTCAAAGAATTCCTGACATGGCCTTGGTCTCTCAAGGGTCTGAGGAATGCGGTGGGACAAAAAGGAAGCACAACCGAGGAGAAGAAGAAATGAGGGTAAAAAGAAGAGAGACAGATATCGTTTCATTCGAATAACTCCTTATCCCTTCTTTTTTAAGATGGATACTTTGGCGGTGTCAACAGAAAGTATTTTTTTACCTTCACACCTCCCCTTTGTTCTCTTCATCCAACATAAAATATAGATTACTAAACTGCCCAATAAAGTCAACTATCATTGATTTCTTGGTCTTAATTTGGTAAGCTGCCGTTAAAAATTGGGTTAATTCATCTTCTGAACCCGCAGGTGAATCTATGGTCGTAATGTTGATGTCAATGCCATCCTTTTCAATAGGGATGGTTTTTTATTCATCTCCCTAAGGGGCGGGTGGGAGTTAAAAAGAGGAAGAATAAATTGGTAAAACACACCCGTAGTCATGGCGGCATAAATATCCGGCGGGCGATCGTAGGGATACTGCTGGTAATCTTTGCCTTTTCTGCTACAGAGGTCACGACGAGAGCGGGGTGGTTCGATCTACTTGAGTATATCTATTATGATCTGTGGCATAATCTGGCAGGTCTTCGGGCCAAGGCGAGCCATGTGGCCATTGTGGCCATTGATAATAAGACCTTGCTTGATCATCGAGACGAGCCGCTCGTATTTTGGGGGCCACACTTTGCTCGCGGGATTGAAGTGATACGCCGAGCCGGGGCCCGGATCATTGGGCTCGATTACCTTTTTGGCGTAAGCGCAGAATCGTGGCTCAAGAAGCTCGAGTTGCCAGGAAGCGACAAGAGTCGCACGTACGATATCTCAATGAGAAGTCAACTTGCCACGGGGCAGGTGGTGCTCATTGGTGTCGTCGCCAGCAATGACAAAGGGGAAAGCGAATTCCTCCTCCCGATGGAGGATTACCTATTTGCCCTGCCAGGAGGCAAGGCGGATGTGGGCCTGGCCAATCTTTACTCCGATGCCGATGGTGTAATTCGTCGGTTCGTCCCGGCCCTGTTTGATGACGGCACCTTACCAAACCTGACTTTCGCCACCCTTCTGGCAGTGAAGGCCAGTGGTCAAAAACCATCAAGTGCAAGTTGGTCGTTGGGTGGCCGGGAAGTTAACAACGCTCCTCTTCCGCTCCCTATCGGTTTTGTGGGCCCTCCCGGAACGGTCCCCCGCCTTTCCTTTGCCCGATTGCTCACCCCTTCAGCAGACAAGGATCCTGAGGTCCAACACCTTAAGGACAAAGTGGTCATTATCGCTTCTGAGCACGTGGGGATGCAGGATATTCATCTGGTCCCCTATGCTCGGGGCTTTTTGAATTTGGAAGGGCACATGATGACCGGCGCTGAGCTGCATGCCAATATCATCGAGACTCTACTATCGGGACGGTTTCCGCGATCTGTCCCAGGTTGGATCAGAATCATTTACGTATTAGGGGTCCTCTCGATCGGAGCACTCGTGTTTTTCCGAGTCCATCCTCTGCGGGGCCTGGGGGTTGGTCTTCTGCTCAGCCTCCTCTGTGCTATCGTGACCTACCTTCTTTTTTACATCGACTGGATCCTACCCGTTGCTAGTGTTCATTTAGGCCTGGCCTTGAGTTACCTGGGCGCATTAGGGCTTAGACTAACTGGAGAAGAACGGGAACGGACACGCCTGAGGCAGATGTTCGGTCGATACGTCTCTGACGAAGTGGTGGAGAAACTTCTCGCCATCGGGCATAGACCTGATCTCGGCGGAGAGGCAATACAGGTCACGATCCTCTTCTCGGACATTCGCAACTTCACAACGATTTCAGAACGGTTGAACCCCCATCAAGTGGTTGAGATGCTCAATGCCTTTCTGAGCCGTGCTTGCCAGCACATCCTGGAGCAGGGTGGCACGGTGGACAAATTTATTGGGGATGCAGTGATGGCAGTCTTTGGATCGCCGGTGCCTTACAAAGACCATGCTCGGCGTGCATTGCGCGCCGCCCTTGGCATGGCAGAGACGGCCCGTGAGTTCCGCTCCTGGATGGATGAGCGCTTTGTCGGCGTGAATCTCCCAGAGTTCGCAATTGGTATTGGAGTTCATACAGGTGAAGCAGTTATTGGCAGCATTGGCTCGCCTAGGCGCATGGAGTTCACGGCCATTGGCGACACGGTGAATACAGCATCGCGCCTGGAGAGTTTGACCAAGGAACTCGGATGGACAATTGTTGCCAGCAGTGCCACCATAGATGCAGCCGGTCCTGGCGTGTCAATTGGCGAAGGGGAAAAAATTACTGTTAAGGGACGAGAAGGATATGTCGAGGTTTTTGAAGTGATTGGTCTAAAACCAGAGAAAGGAGGAGAGCCATGAAATCCTTTTGCAGGAGCTTCCCATCGTTTATGGGGCTTATTTGCCTTGGTGCGATCGCTATACTGCTCACGGAAATTCCTACCGAGGCCAAGACTCTGCCGCCTGATGTAGGACTCGTGACACAACTGTCCGGCGATGCCACCTACTGGAATGAAGCCTATCAGAAGACGCCTGAAAAGGCACAGGCCTTCATGAGGATACGCCAGGGAGACCATTTTAAAGTAGTGGCAGGAGCTGTGGTGCAATTGGTCTACTTTCAAAACGGTCGACAGGAGACCTGGAAAGGGCCGGCTGCCATGATGGTGGGTGAAACGCAGAGTCGACCTGAAGGCGAAAAGGGGGTTCAGGCTCAGCCAGAGGTGATCATTCTGCCTGCCGGAACCTCGCAAGGGATACGCCGGATTCCAGCCCTTCTGCGTCGGGCAGGACTCGGTCGTTCGGGTGCCATTCAGGTTCGGGGCACGGGTGAAGGCAGCCAGAAGGCCATTGTTCCAACCAAAGAAGAGCAGGCCGAAATCGCAATGGCTAAAGAGAACTATCAAAGACTGCGGAAACAAGCCCGGCCGGATGACATCACGCCTGAGTTGAATCTGTTGGGGATATTAGCCGATTACGAACAGTTTGAGGAGATGGAGAAGATTGTCAAGGATGCGCTGAAGATCCAGCCTGGCAATGAGGTTTTGAAAGAACTGGAAGAGTGGGTGCGCATCCAGAGAACAAAGTCCACGACAAAATAATAAGGAGAGGGGGATGAAATATATGACCAGATTTCACCGGTCCCTCGGTATCGCCCTCATACTATTTCTTTTCCTTGTTTTCATCATTCCCGGTTGTATACCCAGGATGACTGTGAAGGAAGCTGCTCATTACAAGTTCTACGAAAATATAACCCTTCCAGCGTCCACGACAAATTTTGGAAACTGGATCAAAAAGGACATCCAAATACCTAAGGAGGCTATCGTCGCTGTTATGGCCGAAGGAGAGGTGTGGGACATTCGGAACCCAGGGAAATGGCACTGGCAGCCGCATCAGTGTCTGCGTTTCAAGGTAGGTGAGAATGCCCGACAAATACATATCGATGGCGGGATTGATTATTTGAAATATCCATCCAACTTGAATGTCACTCAAAGTGGAAATGGGGGGCCCCTTTACTTCGGCATGGGTACCTGGTGGAAGGTAAAAAATCCAAAGGACAAGAATGGAAAGCTTATTGCCAAGGTCATCGTATGGGAGAAGGGATGTCAGGATCAGATCGAGAAGGATCTATTGGAACTCATTCGTTCTCATCCTGAAGATCAACAATTCAGAGACCTTGTTGCCTTTATGGCTAGCTGCCTTTATCAAATGGCAGAATATGAAAAGCTGCAAAATTTATATAAGATGATCAGGGATAATCCTGAAATCGATTGGGCCAGGGTCTATCCTCAATTTTTCGGTGTACTCACTGATTTTGAAATGAGGTTTGGAAGAAACCTCAAAGCAAAGGACTATGCAGAGGAGGCCTTAAAGGGTGCCAGACGCTTTGGCAATCGGTATGCAGAGTCAAATCGACTTCGTCAATTAGCCCAGATAGCCTCGAATCTCAAGCAGTATGAGGAAGCTAACCTTCTATTAGAACAATCTCTTCAGATTGCTAAGGAGCTAAAGAGTCCGTATTTTGTTGGTTTATGCTTCCTGACGATGGGGAATAATCTGTTGAATATGAATAAGCCTGCTGAAGCAGTGAAGCCCCTTGAGGATGCCTTGGAATACTTTGATAGAGTAGGAGGCGATATCCATTTGATGAAGCGCTGGTGTTACCTCAGGCTCGGCAACGCCTATAGGAGGATCCATAAGAATTCTGATGCGAAAAAATGCTTTGTATTTGCCATTCGAATAGCAAAGAAGGCGTCTGATCCAGAGCCCCAATGGAGAGCTCGCTCTTGGTTGGGATGGATGGCAGAGAGAGAGGGAGAAAACCAGAAAGCCTTTGAACAGTATGCTGAAGCCATTAAGATCATCGAGTCCCAGAGGACTAAGTTGACGGATCCGGGTCTCAAGGCCCTTTTCATGAAAGACAAATTGGGAATCTATGAGTCGATCATCCAGCTTCTCTACAAGATGCGACAACCTTCTGAGGCCTTCCATTATCTTGAGCGGGCCAGGGCCAGGGTAATGCTGGACATGTTGGCAGAAAAAAACTTCTCCTCAAAGAAGAAGGAGGAAAACGAACTACTCATTGAAGAAAGAGCACTAAGAAAACTGATTGAAGAGATCTCCAGTGAAACAGAGCAAGTTTCCCTTGAGAGGTCCCAAGAGTCAGAAGAGGAGGCTACAGAACCCCGTGGGCCGGAGGCACGAAATTCAGAGCTCGAGCGCCTCCAGTCTCAGTACCGAGCTATTTTGGAAAGGATCGAGAAGCTAAACGCTGAACTTGCCTCCTTGGTCAGCATCAATCCATTGAAGGCTAGCGAGATACAGGCTCTGCTTGAAGCCGACACTGCGCTTCTTGAATATTTCGTAGGCTTTCAGGATCGCTTTGTCTTTGTAGTGACCCAAGAGAAGATCCTGGCCGTGCGCTTGAATGTGGACTCGAAGAGACTTTTTCAGAGGATCAGGGACTTCAGGGCAAGGGCTGTGGAGGGGATCACTCTGGATCGGCTGTTCACAAAAACCTATGAGCAACCCATTTCAGAGCTCTATGAGATCCTGATTCAACCCATAGAAGAGGAGATCTCCGGCAAGAAGCACCTTGTCATTGTCCCGCATGGGATGCTCCACTACCTTCCCTTTCAAGCGCTGCTATCCAAAAGAGGAAAATATCTCATTGAGTCTTTCACGGTCAGCTACCTGCCTTCAGCGAGTGTCTTGAAGTATGCCAGGGTGAAAAACAAGGGGAACCGTATAGAGCTCTTCGCAGCGGCAAATCCCACCACAGGGCTTGCGCCCCTTCCTGCTGCTGAAGAGGAGGTCCGTGAACTCTCGACCCTCTTTAAGAAGGTGCTGGTCCTCACAGGCAAGGAAGCCACCAAAACTTCTGTGAAGGGGCAGTCACCCAGGTACGACCTGCTCCATTTTTCCACCCACGGAGAGATGATAGAGCCCGACCCGCTCAGGTCGAATCTCAGATTTGCGCCATCGGCAGGTGATGATGGAAAGCTGACAGTCAATGAGATCTTTGACATGGAGATCAAGGCAAACCTGGTCACGCTATCGGCTTGCGAGACGGCCCTGGTGAAAGGCGAAGAAGGCGATTTCCCAAAGGGTGATGATTTAGTGGGTCTCTCCAGGGCCTTCATCCATGCGGGAGCTCCCAGTGTTGTGGCCTCCCTTTGGAAAGTTTCAGATGACTCTACGGTAGCGCTGATGCGAGCTTTTTACCGGAACTTGAGAAGCATGACCAAGGCGGAAGCGCTTCAAAAGGCTCAAATCGATTTGATGAAATCAAGCATTCGCTTCCATGTCGAAATGGGTTCAGACGGTACGACTCGATCGGCCGACTATCAGCCAGACATGGCGATCGATTGCTCCCATCCTTTCTTCTGGGCACCTTTTATCCTGGTGGGAGATTGGAGGTAATATCTAATCTTTCTTGGAGAACCGTATCCTCTCAGTCTCGATCCCCTCCAGGAGATATTCGGGAGTGGTCATAACCTTCAGCTTTCCTTCGAACGGCACGCCTTGCTTCAGATTATGTTTGCAGGACATGCAATCGGTAAGTAAAATGTCAGCCTTCACTTCTTCTGCTTCCTTCACCCTCCTTCGGGCAATGTCCCTCGAGAATTTTGGATAGAAACCCCTTATTCCTCCTCCTGCTCCGCAGCAGAGAGATTCCTGATGGTGATGTTCCATCTCCACCCATCTGTTTTCAAGGCTTTTCATCAGATCTCTCGTGCCATCATAGGAACTCAGACCTCTTCCCAGATGGCAGGGGTCGTGATAAGTCACTGTTGCTGATTCACCTTCTGATGCGGTGAAGGAGAAATATTCAGAAAGATAAGAGGTGAGGGTTTTAAAAAGAAGACCGGTTTTTTCTTCAGCATCATACTCCAGAAAAGTCTTAAGACAGGTGGGACAGAGAAAAAGGACCTCACGGCCTCCGGCCTCTTTCATTCTCTCAATATTCTGTTTGATCCGCTCCCGACTGGGACTGGAACCCGTATCTCCCTTCACCGCTTCACAACAGACCTCATCGATCAGAGTGAAATCGACGCCCAAACGATTGAGGAGTTTGATGGCTAACTCGGTTGTTTCACTCTCCATGGTCATTCCTACACATCCGATGTAGAGGACGACAGAAGATTTCTTTCTTGGAACTGGAAATTCCGCTCTGGCCATTTTTTCATAGGGCATTCCGTACCGGTCAATGGCGCTCTGAAGCTGTTTGACTTCATCGAGTTCAACAGAGATCTTGGAATCTTCGAGGCTTCTTCTTCTCAGATCCTTAAGACTCTTTCCAGCATTGATGCCAAAGGGGCAGACTTCTTCGCAGAGACCGCAGGTGGTGCAGAGGAAGAGACCATCTTCAACTCCCTCTCTCACTCCATGGAGCAGGGATGAAAGAGCAACCCCCCTTCCACCCAGCATTCCATCAGCTCCAAAGAAGGGGCCCACGGCGTTATACACTGGGCAGTCGAGAAGACAGTTGCCACACCCGATGCAATAGAGGAGATCCGAAGAATCTTTCCGCTCATTTAAAATTTGTCTTCTTCCATTATCCAGGAAGACGATGACCACTTCCTCTGGTTTATGCATTCCATAAAAAAGCTGCTTCTCAATATCCGAAGATTTGGATCTCCCAGCCACGATATCAATGAAAGATGGGAAAAGGGCCCCTGTGGCCAGAAAGGTTTCCAGTCTCAGCATCAGAAGGGCATCCTCAACCGTAGGAAAGATCTTGTCGATGGCCGTGATCAGGATGTGTTTCTCCCTCATTCGAACCCGGGTGATATTCCCCTCATTATGAAGCATTAAGGCCGCTCCTTCTTTGGCGGAAATGGCATTGGCCCCAGTGATGCCGATCTTCGCTTTCTGGAGATAGGATTCGATGTCGGACCTCACCGCCTGCATCTCCTCTTCCGGTACCGGTGGCACCTCCCTCTTGAGATGTTGGGAGAGGATTTCGGCAATTTCATAACGGGAAAGATGAACGGCGGGTGCAGTGGCATGGGAGGCCCGATGGCCAGCGATCTGGATGATCCGATCACCGATATCTGTCTCAATGACCTCAATGCCATGCCCATTGAGAAAGTGAGTCAGCCCGATCTCCTTGGAAATATTTGATTTCGATTTGACCACCAGTCTTTCGTCGCCGATCTCTCTAAGGATGATCTCACAGGCTTCTTGGCCATCCTTCGCCTGAAGGACTTTAAACCTGTTCTTCTCCAGACGGGAGATCGCATCTTCGAAGAGATCCCAGTTTCCAACGGATTCAGATCGAATCCGCTTCACTTCTTCACTGATCTTCTTCAGGTCACCAAAGAAAGGAAGATTCTGTTTCTGGCGGTTCCGGGTCTCTTTGAAGGCGCGCCATTGGTTTTCCAGGTGAGGCTTCTTGATCTTCTTTCTTAAATCGTCATATTGCTTTTGGATTAATCCCATTTTTACTTCCTTCTTGTACCGTGAAAATCAAATTAATTTTGCCTTTTTTCGGTTGATAAAACAACTTCTTTTGTCTCCTCGGTTGGAGAATAGGGGGTAGGGGCGACTTTAGTCGCCCCAGAAGAAGGGAGGCTAAAGCCTCCCCTACCCTCAACCGATCCCTATGCCAACTGGGAAAATTGGAAAATAGGGATCTATATGGATATAATACTAATTAATGAAAGAAACAGTCTCACTGGTCAGCCTCGGCTGTCCCAAGAATTTAGTTGATTCTGAAGTGATTCTCGGGCTTCTCTCGAAAGCAGGCTATTCCCTCACCTCCCGTCCTTCGGAAGCCCAAATCATTATCGTCAACACCTGCTCCTTTATCCAGGATGCGAGCAGGGAAGCTATTGAGACTATCCTCGATCTCGCCCGCTATAAAGAAAAGGGAACTTGCCGTCTCCTGGTTGTTTCAGGATGTCTTCCTCAGCGCTACGGAAGATCGCTTGAAGAGGAATTTCCGGAAGTCGATCTCTTCGTCGGCACCGGAGATTTTCAAAACCTTCCAGAGATTCTGTCAAAGAACCAGAAGGCCAAGAGCTTCCTTTCCAAACCCACTTTTCTCTACGACGAAAAGACACCCCGAATTCTCTCCACCCCATTTTTCTACGCTTATCTCAAGATCGCGGAGGGCTGTTCCAATCTCTGCACCTTCTGCACGGTTCCAAAGATCAGGGGGGCGTACCGGAGCAGAGGGATTCGATCGGTTCTCGAAGAGGCCAGGAGGCTTGTTGATCAAGGAGTTCAGGAAATCATCCTCATTGCCCAGGATACGACTGCCTATGGGAGGGATTTACACGACGGGACCAATTTAGAAAAACTCCTGAAGGGTCTGATCCGAGTGGAGGGACTCCGTTGGATCCGAATGCTCTACAGTTATCCCAAACCGGATTATTTTACCGAAGGCCTTCTCAAACTCATGGCCCATGAGGAGAAGATTTGTCTCTACCTCGATCTCCCTATCCAACATATCGATGATGAGATCCTCAAACGCATGGGCCGACGATCGGGAAGCCAGGAGATCTACAGCTTCTTGGAGAAGATCCGGACCGCCCTCCCAGAGGTCAGCCTCCGGACCTCTCTCATCGTCGGCTTTCCAGGAGAAACAGAGAGAGATTTCAGAGCCCTCTTGGACTTTGTTGAAAAGATCCGGTTTGACCACCTGGGTGCCTTCAAATATTCGGCGGAAGAGGAAACCCCTGCTTCCCGGCTTGCCGGTTCGGTCCCCGAGAGTGTGAAAGAGGAGCGATTGGGATTACTGATGGGTCTTCAGAAAAGGATATCTTTGAAAAAATATCGGGCCATGGTGGGCAGAAGAATGGAAGCCTTAGTAGAAGGACAGGACCGGCAAAGAAGACTCTTACGAGGAAGACTCAAAACCCAGGCCCCTGAAATCGATGGCTCTGTCTTCCTGAAAGGAAAGGCCAGACCCGGTGATCGGGTGGAAGCCAGAATCACCAAGGCCCTCCCTTATGACCTGACGGGCCAGATCGAGAGAATCCTCCCTTAAATTGCAGATTTTACCTGCCTGCCGGCAGGCAGGGATTTCAAATTTCAGATTGAAGATTCTTCACCCATTTGTCCCCTCCAATGGATCCTCAAGGCCCCGCTTTAGGAGCGGGACGGTGAAGCTGAGAGATTATTTCCAAATCCCCATTCAATCTTAAATCTGCGATCTCAAATATGAAATAGCCTCTCAAACTGCCTTTTTTCTTGACGATTATGGGGAAATGGGTTAATTTAAAACGTCTTAGATCCTGTAGAGATAACTTATGAATCTCACATGGGAAATAATGTTGGAGAGAATCTAAGGCCAAATGACACAAATGACAGCGAATGAAACGAATATTTATTCCGTATGGTTCGTCGAATTCGGTATCATTCGAAAAATTCGATCAGGGAGAAAGGTTACATCAGGGTAAAGGGAAATGGATGAATCAAATGAGTTGATTCAGCAAAGAGTCCGAAAACTGGAGGTCTTGAGGAAGGAAGGGGTTGATCCTTTCCCCAACGATTTCAAGGTGACGCATACCACCTCGGAGATTCATGAGACCTACGGTTCCAAGTCGGAGGAGGAACTGAAGTCCATCGGCGAACATTTCTCTCTCGCAGGAAGGGTCATAGCGATCCGGGACTTCGGGAAAGCCAGCTTTGTTCAGATTCAGGATGGAAAAGGAAGGATCCAGGCTTATATCCAGAAAAATGCTGTGGGGGACCAGGCCTTCAAACACTTTAAGGCCTTCGACATTGGAGACTTTATCGGATTGGAGGGAAAAGTCTTCCGGACTAAAACAGGCGAACTGACGCTCCTGGCGGATACTCTTAAACTCCTGGTTAAATCCCTTCGACCCCTCCCTGAGAAGTGGCATGGTCTGACCGATATCGAAGCCCGTTATCGTCAACGCTATTTGGACCTCATCGCTAATCCCAGGGTGAGGGAGGTATTTCTCACGCGGACTCGCGCCATCCAGAGGATCCGGGATTTTTTTACCCGGAGGGGGTTCGTGGAGGTGGAGACCCCGATGCTCCACCCCATTCCCGGAGGGGCAACGGCCAAACCCTTTAAGACCCATCACAATGCCCTTGATATGGATCTCTACATGAGGGTTGCTCCCGAGCTCTTCTTGAAGCGACTGGTGATCGGAGGATTGGAAAGGATTTTTGAGATCAACCGTTGTTTTCGAAACGAAGGGATTTCGACCTTGCATAATCCTGAATTTACCATGCTTGAATTCTATCAGGCCTATGCCACCTATGAGGATATGATGGCGATGACCGAGGAACTTCTCTGTTCCATGGTTCAAGAAATCCACGGGAAGCTTTCACTCACCTACCAAGGAAAGGAGATTGAATTCACCCGGCCCTGGCGAAGGATCCGTTTCAAAGAAGCGGTTCTGGAGTACGGGAAATTCGATCCGATTATTCTCAACGATCCCTCAAAGGCCATTGAGGTGGCCAAAGGACTCGGACTCGAGCTGAAGAAGGGAACCTCTCACGGTAGGGTCTTGGCTGATCTCTTCAAGGAAGTGGTGGAACCTCGTCTTCATCAACCCACCTTCATCACTCACTACCCGACAGAGGTCTCCCCTCTTTCGCGGCGAAATGGGAAGGATCCTACAGTCGTGGATCGATTTGAGCTCTTCATTGACGGTCGAGAGATCGCCAATGGCTTCTCTGAATTGAACGATCCCGTAGATCAGAGAGAACGCTTCGTCCAGCAGTTGAAGGAGAGAAGCGATGAAGCTGACTTCTATCTTCGCCTCGATGAGGATTTTCTTCGGGCTCTTGAATTTGGGATGCCTCCTACAGCAGGAGAAGGGATCGGTATCGACCGCTGGGTCATGCTTCTCACGGATTCGCCTTCCATTCGCGATGTCATCTTCTTCCCTCTCCTTCGAATGGAGCAGTAAATCCGGTATGGGGCGCTAGCGTTGCATGAAGGAGGCTTATCATAAATTGAAGTTGTTTGGTAGGGGGTGTGATAAGCACCAAGTACCAAGCTCCAATCATCAAATAATAACCAAATTCCAATGACCGAAATTCTAAACACAATAAGAAATGAAAGTTTGGGTTATTTGGATATTTGGTAATTGGGATTTGTTTGGTGCTTGGGATTTGGTTATTGGGATTTAGTGCGTGGCGATCCGACAGATATTCGAGAAGCTAAATTTTCTGCAGCAGCAGATGGTAACGTAAGATGCGATACGAGTGGTTCATCGGCCTGAGGTATCTCAAGGCAAAAAGGAAACAGACCTTCATCTCCATCATCACCGTTATTTCCATCGCCGGTGTCATGGTGGGCGTGATGGCCCTCATCGTTGTCTTGGCGGTGATGAGCGGTTTTGAAAAAACACTCAAGGAGAAGATCCTGGGCACTCAGGCTCACCTTCACCTTCTCAAAGCCACTCAAGAGGGTTTGGATCAATATCAAGAGGTCACGAAGAGGGTGGAGGAAACAAAAGGGGTCGCTTCAGCAGCTCCCTTCATCATCAGCCAAGTCATGCTCTCATCCGAGTCGAATGTCTTTGGCGTTGTCCTCAAGGGGATCGACCCGGACCGGGTGGGGCGGGTCACCGAGCTGGCCAATAACTTAAAGGCCGGCCGTCTTGAAGATTTGAAAGGAGGGAAGGAGGGAGACTCCCCGGGCATCATCCTCGGGGTCGAGTTAGCCAAACACCTTTCCGTCTCCCTCAACGATTCCATCCAGGTGATCTCTCCTCTGGGCACAGTGACTCCCATGGGGATGATGCCGAAGATGAAACGTTTTCGGGTCAAGGGAATCTTTTACTCCGGCATGTACGAGTTCGATAACACCATGGCCTATGTCTCTCTCGAAAGCGCTCAAAAGTTCTTCAGCATGGGGGACCGGGTGACCGGGATTGAGATCAAGACGAATGATATCTATAAAGTGAAAGAGATCGGTCGAGAGATTCGTCGGAAGATGGGGTTCCCTTTCTGGACCAAAGACTGGATGGAGATGAACCGGAACCTCTTCAGCGCCCTCAGGCTGGAGAAGATCGCTATGTTCATCATCCTCGTCCTGATCGTCCTGGTGGCCGCCTTCAACATCATCTCCACCCTTATCATGGTCGTGATGGAGAAGAATAAAGACATTGCTATCCTGAAATCGATGGGCGCCTCTTCAAGTTCCATTTTGAAGATTTTCACCATTGAAGGAGGGGTCATCGGTGTGGTGGGGACTATTCTGGGAACGATCTTGGGCCTTGGAGCTGCCTTCAATTTGGAAAAGATCACGGATTTCGTGGAAAGGCTCTTCGGATTCAAAATCCTTTCGAGCGATGTTTACTATATTGACAAACTCCCTTCCCAGGTCAATCCCCCGGATGTCATTTTCATCGTCTTGACCGCTGTTCTCATCAGCCTCCTGGCTACACTCTATCCGGCCTGGAGGGCCTCGAAGCTCGATCCTGCTGAGGCATTGCGATATGAGTAAGGGAAAGGTGTCATTTAAAGAGGGGGCTCTGCGCGCTCTCTCAAAAGGGGAATGGGGCAGGGCCCTTGACCATTTTCAGAAACACTGTTCCCAGGAGCCGAGCGATCTTCGATCGCGGTTCAAGATGGCTGAGGTGCTGGAGCGATTGGGTCGGAAGGAGGAGGCTGTCCAGGAATATCGAAAGGTGGCGGAAGGCTATGCCACGGAGGGTTTTCTCCTTCAGGCCATTTCGGTCAACAAGATCATTCTGAGGATCAATCCCTCCTTGAAAGATGTTAATGACCGGTTGGCCCAACTTTATACCGAGAAGTATCAGGAGGCCAAACCCGCCCATCCCTTTCCCCAGATCCCCCTTTTCTCCGAGCTCCAAGACCAAGAGCTCCAATCCTTGGTCTCCCAAGTCCGTGTCAAGAACTTCCAGCGTGAGGAGACGATCTGTCAGGATGGAGACCCAGGAGACTCCCTCATGGTCATCAGCCGGGGAGAGGTCGGAATTTTCAAACAGGCCCCGAAGGGCAAAGAGGCGTTAATCCGCAGCCTGAAGGAGGGAAACTTCTTCGGGGAATTCGGTTTTTTCACCGACCATAAAAGGCATGCGACCGTCAGGGCTTTGACGGAGTCTGAGGTTTTTGAGATCTCCCGTGAAGGGCTCAATGAGATCATCGGCGTCCACCCTCGCATCCATGAGGTCCTCTATAATCTTTACAAGCAACGGGTCCTGGACCTCTTTCTCTCCGTTTCTCCTTTGTTCGCCTCTCTCTCCGCCCTGGAGAGAGATGAAGTCTTTAAGAGATTCCGGTTGATCTCTGTCCCCGAGGAAACCCTCATCTTCAATGGAGGAGATCCTCCAGGTTCCCTCTACCTGATCAAAAGCGGAGAGGTGGAGATATTCATCCGAAATCCAAAAGGGGAGAAAGTGATCCTCTCCTACTTGAAGAGTGGGGACTTCTTTGGTGAGATCGGACCACTCTTCAAAAAACCCAGAATGGCTTCTGCCAGAACGATTCAGCCATCAGAGTTGCTCGAATTGACGAAAGCGGATCTGGAGGCATGCCTCTCCCAGTTTCCACAGATTCGGGAGACCCTGAAGGAGATCACCGTGAAACGGTTGACCCGGATGAATTTAGAGATCTTCTCACACAAGAAATCCGAAAAAGTCAGGGAGGCAATGGTGTGAAGGAATTGATCCGAGTTGAAAAACTCTTCAAGTCCTTTCGAAATGGAGCCAAACAGGTGGAGGTTCTCAAGGGAATCGACCTATCCTTTGCACAAGGTGAAAGGGCTGCTATTGTGGGTGCCTCGGGCGTCGGAAAGACCACCCTTCTCCATATTCTGGGTACCCTGGATCGGCCCACCTCAGGCAAGGTTCTCCATCAGGGAAAAGACATCTACAGGATGAGTGAAAGAGAACTTGCTCATTTCCGAAATCGTGAGGTTGGCTTCGTGTTCCAATTTCATCATCTCCTGCCCGAGTTCAATGCCATGGAAAATACGATGATGCCTTGCCTCATCCAAGGACTCCTAAAGAAAGAGGCGTCTCATCGGGCAGAATCGATCCTCACCCTTGTGGGTCTAAAAGATCGTCTTTCTCATAAGCCAGGAGAGCTCTCCGGGGGAGAGCAGCAACGGGTGGCTGTGGCGCGGGCTCTGGTTTTGGAACCTAAAGTCCTTCTCGCCGATGAGCCGACTGGAAATCTGGACACCCTGACGGGAGAGTCCGTCTTCGATCTTCTGGCCGAGCTCAATCAGGTCAAAGGCGTCACCCTCATTGTCGTCACCCACAATCTGAAATTGGCTGAGAAGATGTCGCGACAGATCCATTTGGTCGATGGAAAAGCTCAGGGATAAAGGGTCTTCCATTGATAAAATGGTGCGGGTTAGACATGACGTTTAAACTGAT
>CAYMJV010000055.1:0-20176 GCA_964390545.1 uncultured Syntrophaceae bacterium | reverse complement strand
AGAAGATGAGCGGTGAGGTCCTCCGGGAGTGTTGGAAGAAATCCTGGAAGGAGTTTTACTCCTATCCGTCGATACTGAAGCGGTTCCATATCCATTACCCACCGACCCTGATCAATCGCTTGGTCTATTTTCCCTTTCAGTTGATGCAACGACGGTTTACGCAAAAAAAGATTATTGAAGGGAGGCGCAGATATCGTACCCGCTTATTCTGATGCACGATACCCACATTCTTTTTTGGGACATCGTTTGACGATCCCTCCCTTTCCTGTCTTCTCGACCAGATAGGGGAAATCGCACTGGGGACACCTTTCCGGAATGGGCTTATCCCACAGGGCAAAGGTACACCGGGGATAGTTTGTGCAGCTATAAAAGGTTCTTCCTTTGCGGGTCCTCCGTTCAACAATCATCCCATCGCATCCTTCTTGAGGACAATGGACACCGGTATCAATCGCACGGGTGAATTTACAGGTGGGATAATTGGAACAGGCCAAAAACCTCCCGAACTTCCCATTCTTGATCACCATGGGACTTCCGCATCTTTCACACCGGGCATCTGTCGTCTCCCCGTTCTTCTCTTGGTTCTCTTCCACTTCCCTCGTATATCGGCATTTGGGATAGGTTGAACACGCTAAGAAATAGCCTCTCTTCCCCCACCGCTTCACCATCTTTGAACCGCACCGTTCGCAGAGGACCTCGGTGGGAATCTTCTCCGTCTTGATCTCTCTCATGGAGACCTTTGCCATCTCCAGGTCCTTTTGGAAAGGAGCATAAAACTCTTTCAGCGTTTCAATCCACCCTTTTTCCCCCTCTTCAACCCTGTCTAAATTCTCCTCCATCTGGGCCGTGAACTCTATATCGAGAATATCGGGGAAGTTCACCACCAGAAGGTCGTTCACCACCAACCCCAACTCGGTCGGCATGAATCTCCCTTTCTCCAGCTTCACATATTCTTTCCCCTTAATGGTGCTCAAGATGCTAGCATAAGTGGAAGGCCTTCCAATCCCCTTCTCCTCCAATTCCTTGATCAACGTTGCTTCGGAGAAACGGGGAGGCGGCTGGGTGAAATGTTGCTTGGGGTTGAGCCCCAATAATTCCAGAATCTCTCCTTCCGATAGGGTGGGTAACCGCTTTTCTTCCTCGCCTTCCTCCTGCTTCCCATTGGAGACGCTGTTGTCCTCACCCTCCACATAAAGGGTCATAAATCCAAGGAAGGTCGGAACTGTTCCCACCGCAGTAAAGAGTCCATCATTCGCTTTGATCTCCACCGTGGTTTGAAGAAAGACAGCAGAAGCCATCTGCGATGCGACGAATCGATCCCAGATCAGTTTGTAAAGGGCCCATTCCTCTTTGTCCAAATAATCCTTCACCTTTTCAGGCTCGAAATCGATCGAGGTCGGTCGAATCGCTTCGTGGGCTTCCTGGGCCCCTTTCCTGCTCTTAAAAACATTGGGCTTGGGAGGTAAATAGGGTTCCCCAAAACGATTCTTAATCCAGCCCCGGACCTCTTGAACAGCTTCCATTGAGACTCTGGGGGAATCTGTTCTCATATAGGTGATCAAACCCACCATCCCGAGTTCACCCAGGTCAATGCCTTCGTACAACTTCTGCGCAACTCGCATCGTCTTCTGGGCCGAAAAGGAGAGCTTCCGATAGGCTTCTTGCTGGAGCCGGCTGGTGATGAAGGGTGGAAAGGGATGCCGCCTCTTCTCTTGCTGAGTGATTTTTAAGACGCTATAGGGAGCGCTCTCCAGGTCCTTCTTGATGGCCAGAGCCTCAGACTCATTGGCCATGGTCACCTTCTTCCCTTTCCATTTTGTTAATTTGGCATTGAAGGTAAGGGGGGATTCTTTTTTCTTCAGTGTGGCGGTGAGGCTCCAGTACTCTTGGGAGACAAAATTTTGAATCTCCCGTTCCCTTTCACAGATGATTCGGACAGCCACCGATTGAACCCGACCAGCACTCAATCCCCGGCGGACTTTATCCCAGAGGATGGGGCTGATCTGATAACCCACCAAGCGGTCCAAAATGCGCCTCGCCTGTTGGGCTTCGTATTTTGACTGTTGCAATGCCCCCGGTTTTTGAAGGGCTTCCAGGACAGCCCTTTTGGTGATTTCATTGAAGAGGACCCGGTAGACATTCTTATTCCCATTTCCAATTTCTTCTGCGATGTGCCAGGCAATCGCTTCCCCTTCCCGGTCAGGATCGGGCCCGAGATAGATGTTCTTCACTCCCTTGCTCGCCTTTTTCAATTCGCGGATGATCTTGGCTTTTCCGGGAATGACGACATATTCAGGTTGAAAATCTTTTTTTAGATCGACTCCCAGTTCACTCTCCGGAAGGTCCTTGATATGCCCCACCGAGGCTTTGATCACATAGTCCTCTCCCAAGAATTTCTGAAGGGTTTTCACCTTCGTAGGGGATTCAACGACAATTAACCCTTTTGACATTTTACGCCTACCTTCCGTCTTCCGACTCTTAACTCTTCATTCAAAACTTATATTTCTTAACTCAAGATTCTTAGCTTTATTTTCATAACTTTTTACTGAAACATTTGCCAGGCCATTGAGAGATCAATCCTTTCAATTCCAGATTCAAAAGGAGACTGGACACCTTCCCTGGGTCAAATTGACTCTCCCGGATCAACACATCGATGTGCAAAGGCGTTTCACCTAACTGTTCATAGAGAACCTTCTCCTCTTCGGTAAGATCCCGCACCGGAGGCTCGACGTCCTGGGGCATTTTCCTCTCCTTCCTCCATTGAGGTAAAACTTCTTCCAGGATATCTTCACTCGATTCCACCAGTTTCGCCCCATCTTTGATCAACTGATGGGTTCCTCGACTGCTATCCGATCCCACATTCCCCGGGACAGCAAAAACCTCCCTTCCCTGCTCCAATGCATAATTGGCCGTAATGAGTGAACCGCTTTCCATGCCTGCCTGAACCACGACCACACCGATGGAGAGACCGCTGATGATCCGGTTCCTCTTGGGGAAATGGCCCCCTTCAGGTGGCGAACTCATCGGGAATTCGGAAAGGACAGCTCCCTGGTCGATAATTTTCTTGTAAAGGTTGCGGTTCTCCGGAGGGTAAACCACATCCACTCCAGACCCCAAGACAGCAATCGTCCTTCCTCCTCCTGAGAGGGCGCCCCAATGGGCGTGTGAATCGATCCCTCTTGCCATTCCACTGACGATGGTGATGCCGTGGCGCGCAAGTTCCTGACCCATCTTCTCTGTTATCCATCTTCCGTAGGGAGTCGTCTTTCTGCTTCCCACGATAGCGACAGCCAGCTCATCCTCCTCCTTCAACTCTCCTCTAACATAAAGCAGCGGAGGAGGATCATAAATCTCTTTTAAGCGTTTGGGGTAAGACTCATCCTTTATCGTCATCATCTTTCCCCCAACCTCTTCTAATAAAGATAATTCCTTCTCCACCTTTTTATCCACAGGACCTTTCTGAATTTCTCTGGCCACCTTCTCTCCAAGTCCTTCGATCTGCAATAACTCGGCCAGTGGGGCCTGAAATACAGCCTCTGGAGTTCTGAAGCGGTCCAGGAGGCGTTTGATAAAAATGCCACCGACCCCGGGGGTGAGGCTCAGAGCCAACCAATAGAAAATCTCTTCGCCCATAGAGGTCCTCACGAGAGAGATTGAAGCCTCCCCGCCTCTGCCTATCCCGCCAGAGGCGGGACGGGGCACGTTCCGGTCATTCGGCGGTTGAAAATCGACAGAGTTACTGGAACAGATCCATCCTGTTTTAGAACGGAGGTAAAAGGTAACAAAAAAGGCTCAGGAGATAGAGGCAGAAATCAGAACACCCTCTCTATCTCCTAAACCTGAACGAGATCTTAACAAGGAATGAGGCTATGTCAAACTTTCTTCCTTAAGCTCTCCTATTTATCCTTCAAATAAGGCCGGAGCATATCTCCTATTATAACAGCATCAAAAGCCTCAATGATTTTTCCGGTGTAGAAATTACCTTGTTGATCGATGACCTGAACATTTCCAGTGATCAAATACTTCATGCCGATCTTCCGTTTTGTAACAGGGTGTCTCACGTATTTCTCTCGACGAAAGATCGTATACTTATTTCCAACCATCACCGGATCAGCCGTTCTGAAAGCCATATAAACGATATCGCCTTCCGAAAAGAGGTTCTTGCCATCTCGGTTGTCAAGGATAACGCCAATTCCTCTAAGATTAATGTCACCAACAAATCCCGCGGACCGAACCTCTGGAAAAACCCCGGGCTTCTCCTCCACAGGCTTCTCCTCCGCAGGCTTCACTTCCACTGGTTTTAGTCCTGGTTTCACCTCGGCAGGCTTTGCCTCAGGCTTTGCCTCAGCGAGCGGGGGTTTCTCTTCTGCTGGAGTGGGTCCTGCCTTCTTGATCTCTGGCTCTTTAGCAGCTTCTTTGGGGACTTCCTTCATCAACTCTTCAGCAGGGACAATTCGAACAGGCTGACCAGGGTAGATCCAATGGGGGTTTGTAATATAGGGATTCCTCTGCCACAACTTCGGCCAAAGGAAGGGATCCTTCAAGAATTTTGCAGAAATATCCCAGAGCGTATCCCCCTGTTTGATGGTATATATCTCTTCTCCCTCTTTCTTCTCCTGTGCAAGGGGGTAGAGAACAAAACCAAAGGAGATGATGATTACAATAATAAAAAGGATACTAAAGAATCTTTTCATCTTTACTTCCTCCCTTTTGGTTGACTGGTATTCTATCGAAACCCTTCAGAATAAAATTTTGTTTAAAATTAGCTGCTTATAGCCTATTTGTCAAGAAAAATCCGAAGCAATATCTATACCAATAATATCTCTTTCTTTCTAATTAATTAAAACTATTGAGCTTTTATTAAATTTTCAGAATCAGATTTGCCATTCTTATGTCCTTAAACGGGCAGTTTTTATCCAATCCCTTCATACCTGATGTACAAATTTTTACCTTATCAAAGAGACGGGGGTGGCTAATTGACAACCCCAATTCCCTGTGTTAATTAGTCTCACACGACATGATGGTACCTACCTCATCTGATGAAACCCTCGATACCTTCCTTCGTGAAAGAATCAAAGTTCTTCAGAAGAAGACTGG
The DNA here is from genome assembly GCA_964390545.1 of uncultured Syntrophaceae bacterium. GTDB lineage: Bacteria > Desulfobacterota > BSN033 > BSN033 > UBA1163 > CAYMJV01. The sequence goes on along the minus strand of CAYMJV010000055.1, from coordinate 15,082 downwards.
CTATCGGTTTTCCATTGATGTTGTTTTGCTCAGCCAATTTATAAAAATCCGAAACAATGAGCGGGTCATCGACTTAGGAACCGGCTGCGGGATCCTCCCCCTCTTATTGTGCCATGATACAAAAGCTCATTCCTTTGTAGGTGTTGAAATCCAGAAAGACTTAGCTGAATTAGCAAAAAGAAATGTTCAGCTGAACCACTTCGAGGATCGGGTTTCAATCCTCCAGAATGACTTCAGAAAATTGAAAACCATCTTTCCTCCAGGATCATTCCACGTGGTTCTTTCGAATCCCCCCTATCGAAAATATCGTACAGGCAGAGTGAACCCCACTTTAGAAAAGGCCATTGCCCGCCATGAGATCGAAGGGACACTGCAGGACCTTATCTCCATGGCTTCTTACCTCCTCCCGCCCAAGGGAAGATGCTACCTGATCTTTCCAGCTCTGAGAACCGTCGATCTCCTGGTGGCACTAAGAAATCGAGGGCTGGAGCCAAAGCGATTACAGTTTGTTTATCCTCGCCTTCATGACGAGGCCAATTTCATTCTTACCGAATCCATCAAAGCCAGTGGGGTGGAATTGAAGGTGATGGATCCTTTGATCCTCCAGTCTGACCCATCCTAATGCATTTCATATCTGTTTAATCGCTATTGTAATCCCTGCCTACCGGCCTCGGTCCCGACCGAGGGCGGGGCAGGCCCTGAATCCCGGCTGCGGCGGGACTGGTACAGGGCAGGCAGGTGTGTCATCCAGAGATTTCGAGACTTTCTCGCAAATCTCCAAAAAATATTTTGACAACAAGGGGTGAATAGGATATTAAATTTTTGATATGACCGTTCTCAACAGCACGCATCCCCTCATTGAAGAGAAGGCTTCTTCCATCGAATCGGTCCTCGAATGGATTGGGGATGACTTAGAGAAAGTAGATCAGGAATTCAAGAAGAACCTAAAGTCAAGCGTCCCCATCATCTCTGCTATTGGAGAACATCTTCTCCTTAGCGGCGGGAAACGGTTTCGTCCGACGCTGCTCCTGCTTTCAGCCAAATTATGCGGTTACCATGGAGAGCACCACATTTCCTTGGCCAGCCTCATTGAATTCATCCACACCGCGACGTTGCTTCATGATGATGTGGTAGACCGGGCGCAGTTACGCAGGGGAAGCCTTTCGGCCAATTCCATCTGGGGGAATGAAGCCTGTGTTCTCGTCGGAGACTTTCTCTTTACCAAATGTTTCTCCTTGATGGTGGAGAATGGTAATCTGAAAATTCTCCAGGTCATTTCCAAGGGAACCACCCTGATGGCCGAAGGTGAACTGGATGAGCTGATCAAAACGAACGACCTCTCTTTAACCGAGGAAGGCTATCTTTCCATCATCGCGCGCAAGACAGGAGCCCTCATCTCCGCTGCCGCTCAAATAGGAGGTATCCTCGGAAACATTTCGGAAGAGAAGGAGGGGGCGCTCACCCGGTTCGGAATGGATGTGGGGATTGCATTTCAGTTGATCGACGACAACCTCGATTACACGTCAAAAGAGGAGGAGTTTGGGAAGAAAATCGGGATCGATCTCCAGGATGGAAAGATCACCTTACCCCTTATCTACACCCTGAGCCGTTGCAACGTGGAGGAAACGGACTTTATCCGGAAGACCGTGGAGTCCGAGCCCATTTCCAAAGAGGACTTCTTCCGAGTGGTGGAGATTATTGAGCGGTACCAGGGCGTCCGCTATACATGGGAAAAGGCAAAAGGATATATTGAGAGGGCGAAGAGAGACCTCCAACCCTTTCCGAATTCAAGAGAGAGAGAGGGTCTCCAGGCCTTGGCCGATTATGTGTTAGAGAGAAGATTGTAAGGAAAGTTAAAAGTTAAAAATTAAAAGTTCAAAGTTTGAAAATGAAAGTTCGGAATTGAATTTGCGGATTGCCGCAGAGTGTATTATATAAAGACTGTAATTTTTACTATAGGAAAGAGGGAGTCGAAGATGGCGGATGAATCAAGTTTAACCCATGTAAACGATAAGAACTTTGCTTCGGAGGTCCTAAATTCCACCCTCCCTGTTTTGGTCGATTTTTGGGCAACCTGGTGCGGTCCGTGTCGTAGCATCAGCCCCATCGTTGAGGAACTAGCAAAGGAATTCACAGGAAAGGTGAAGGTGACAAAACTCAATGTGGACGAGAGTCCAGCCACGCCGAGTCAGTATGGCGTAAGGGGAATTCCCACCCTCATCCTTTTCAAAGGTGGGAAGATTCTTGACCAGATTGTCGGTGCTGTTCCAAAGGCCCGCCTGAAGTCCATGATTGAAAAAGCCCTATAAAAACAGAATTTCAAAATCTAAATTTCAAATATCAAATGAATGCCAAAGTTCAAAACAAAAATTCATAACATTTGAACTTTGACATTTGACCTTTTTATGAAAAACCGGTCATATCTGAAGCGTCTTCTGACCCTGGGCCTTTGTATTGGGTGGGTCTTCCTTCTTCCTCATTGTTCCAAAGAGGGAAAAGCACCTTCACCCGCTTTAGCTCCTGACTTCACACTCAAGACTCTCGATGGGCAGGAAATGACGCTCTCTAAACTTAAAGGGAAGGTCGTTCTGCTCGATTTCTGGGCCACCTGGTGCGCTCCCTGCCGTGCAGCGATTCCCCATCTGATCAATCTCCAGAAGACTTACCAGGAAAAGGGTGTTGAAGTGATTGGCATGAATATGGACAAGGGGGATGTGGAGACGGTTCGCCGTTTTGTCAAGTCGATGGATATCCCCTACCCTATCATGCTAACCCCAGAAGAGGTTTCACGAAATTATGGCGTCACCGGCCTCCCCACCACCATCCTGATTGATAAGGAAGGAAGGATCCGACAGAAATTGTTGGGATTCACCTCAGAGATTTCTAAACAGATAACATCCACTATCGTTGAGCTCACCGAAGAAAAACCCTGAAGACACAGAACATCAAACTTCCAAATCTCCTACCCCTTTATTAAAGAGACTGTGTCACAATGTCATTCTGAGGCGTTAGCCGAAGAATCTCTGTTTTCTGACTTATTGATTCTATGAGATTCTTCACGGAGTTTATCCTGAGCCACCTGGGTGCTTTACGGATACTTTGATAGATCGAGAAAAAGAGACTCTTCGCTGCGCTCAGAGTGACAGTCGGAGAAGGATTCAGAATGACAAGCACACCACTTCCCTCATTGCAACACAGCCTCTAAAGGGAGGATTTAGATTTGGGATTTATTTTGATGTTTGGGGCTTGATGTTTGGATTCTGATCTCAGGAAGCTATTTTCTTTTTCTCTTCATCCAAGAAATGGACATAATCCTCGGCCACTTTATGGGGATCCAATCCAAGGGATTGGGCATAGCCCTTTAGAAATCCTTTGAGATAGACTAAGGGAGGAAGCTTTTCCAGGTCTTCCCCTTCGATTAATTCCAGGGTCTTCAGGTTGATTCTGGTCTCCTGAGCGATTGTTTCCAGGTCGATGCTCATTCTCTCCCGAATCTGTCTCAATGTCTTACCCCGATAAATCTCCTCCCCCACATGGACCGGAACATCCGCGGAAGAAGGAAGGGGCTTTTTCTCACGGAGGGGAACCGGTACTTCTGGAGGCTTCTCCAACTTCTGTTGACCCAATATTTGGTAGTGGGATTGATCATAACTCTTCCGCAACGTCTCATCCGTCAGCACCCGATAGGCCTCTTCAATGGCTACCTGTATTTCTTGAATCTCCTGTTCGCTGAAGAGAGAGTAAACCGCCAAGGAATCAGTATGAAAGGTCTCCTTGGCATGTTCATAAGCCTTCTGAATTTCCTTGGCGGTCGCCGCGGGGCTGACTTCCAAGAGCTCGTAGTAGGTCTGTTCGTCAATTCCCTTCATATTTTACCGTATCAACCCTTCGGCTCTCCGCCCCGATCCTTCGACTGCGCTCAGGACAAGCGGCCGGAAGTTGCTCAGGGTTGACCCTGAACGGCGCTTCCTTACCACACCTTCAAAGGCGGGGCTTACCTTCGACCCGAGCGTTCGACTGGGCTCACGCAGAGGGTGCGCCGCCGAATGGGTCAAAACTGGAACGACATCTGATGGCGACTGGCCAATTTCGAGGCAATCTCGCTCACACATTGGGCCGCTCTGGAGTGAGCATTCTCCAAAACCAGGGGCCTCCTCCTCCGGACGGAGTAGCCCACATCCTGGTCATAGACGACATAGCCCAGATAATGGAGCCGAATGCCGAAATATTTCTGACAGGCACTCCGAATCGAGAAGCCTATCTCAATGTCCTTCCTTGAGCGAACCTGATTCAGAATGAGATTGGGCTGAAACGTCTCCACTTCCATCTCAATCTTCTTGGCTTCCTCCTCATGGATCTTCCTCACCGCCTTGATGAGTTCATAGGGATTTTGAATGGCAATCTCACTCTTTCGATCCATCGCACCATCGATCAAGGCCTTCACGGCGTGGGAAGAGACAGACTGTCTGAGCCTTCGATAGAAGGCACTCTTGAGAAACCGATAGGTATTTTCGATGGAAGTGGGTTCTGGAGTCACCACCAGGATTCCCCCGTCGGACATGAGAAAGAAGTCCAAGACACTAATCGAATTTCCACCCCCCAGATCGACCAGTAGGTAATCTGCTTCCAGATGTTGAATCGAGCGCATTAATTTTCTCTTCTGAACATTCTTTGAATCCATGGCATTGAGAAGGTCCTGGGCTCCAGTCAGGAGGAACAGGTTTGGAACCTCCGTGGGGATGAGCACTTCATGGAGATTTTTGACCCTCTTTTTAATGAAATCGGACAGTGTAAAAGCAGGAGGAGAGACTCCCAAGAAAGTATGAAGGTTGGCCCCTCCTAAATCGGCATCGACTAGAATGACCCGGGACCCCGCTTTCGAGAGGCAGATCCCCATGTTGGCGGTGATAAAACTCTTTCCACTCCCACCCTTACCACCCCCAATGGTCCAGATCGTCTTTGAATCCTTACTCTGAGTGGGTCCCATGTTCTTGAATAGGTAGGGTGCGTTCCCCGAACGCACCATTAAAGATGGCGTGATCGGCGATCACGCCCTACGAGAATTATAAATCAATCCCACATACCCTCAATCTTCGTGTGGCAATGACGGCATTCTCCCTTGATGATATCATTCCTCGTCACCCGAAATCCCATTCTCTCGATCACCTTCCGTTCGCAGCTTGGGCAGAAGGTATCCTCACCCTCCTCCCCGGGTATATTACCACAATAGACATATCGAAGTCCTGCTTTTATCCCAATTTTCCTGGCCCGATGAAGTAGCGAAGCCGGGGTCCTGGGAAGGTTCAACATCTTATACGTGGGATAGAAAGCGGAGATATGCCAAGGGACCTCCGGCCCCAGTGAGAGAATGAATTGGGCAATCTCTTCAAATTCCTTATCTGAGTCGTTTAGCGTTGGAATGACAAGGGTTGTGATCTCCACCCAGATTCCCATCTCCCGCATCAACCTGAGGTTTTCTAAGACGGGTTTTAGTTTTGCACTGCATACCTCTTTATAAAACTTTTCCTGAAAACTTTTTAAATCCACATTGGCCGCATGCAAATAGGGTTGAATCATTCGGAGGGCTTCCTCGGTCATGTAGCCATTAGTGACAAAGACGTTCTTGATCCCTTCCTGGCTGGCCAGGGCAGCTGTCTCATAAGCATACTCGAAATAGATGGTAGGTTCGGTATAGGTATAAGAGATCGATCGGCATCCATGCTCTTTGGCTAACGAAACGATCTTTGAAGGAGGAACGGCCGAGCCTTCTATTAGGCCTCCGTCCGCGGGCATCTGTGAAATCTCGTGATTTTGGCACTGGAGGCACCGGAAGTTACACCCGACAGCAGCAAAGGAAAACGAGGTCGACCCCGGATAGAGGTGAAAGATAGGCTTCTTCTCGATAGGATCCACATTCAGGGAGATGGCTCGTCCAAAGACGAGGGTATAGAGCTTTCCCTCCTGATTCTCCCTTACTCCACAGATCCCTCTTTTGGAAGGAGAGATGGTACACCGGTGATTGCAGAGATGGCATTTGACCTTTCCTCCTTCCAGAGGATTGTAAAGCATGGCTTCTTTCATAACCCCTTCGCTTTCCATGAGGTGCGCTCATCTGAAAAAAGGAGGGGCAGCCCACTAAAGATCGAAATGCGGGAGCTGCTCGAGGACATATTTTCGTATCGCCTGTGGTTTGGGTAGGTCCCACAGGATTTTCTTATTTTGAATGAAAGGAAGGAGAATTTCTTTAGATCGACCCCCACAGGGGCATCGCTTCGCCCCGTCATGGGAGCGGCCCTGGTTCTTTTTGAAAGGAATCATCCTGTCTTGAAAACACTTGGTACATCGAAGGACACTTTTTGACCCGGACATCTTCCCTCTTTTCGCCAGCGGCTTCCCGTCAATCTCAATGATGTCCATGGCGAAGTCAATCACCCGTGCATTGGTGATCGAAGTCCCCACTCCATAGGCATCCACCAGAGGATTGAGTGTCAAGATTCGCTTCTCATCCAATCCGCCGCTCACAAAGATCTTCACATGATCAAATCCCCTTAAATCCAATTCCCAGCGAATCTCCTCAATAATCTTCTGGAAGTCTCCTCGCCTTGAACTGGGGGTATCGAGCCTCACGGCAAAAAGTTTTTTGCCGAGAGCCTCGGCAACTCGGATGGCCTCGATCTTCTCATCATTAAACGTATCGATGAGGGAAACCCGTTTGACTTTCGGCTCGATCACCTCATCAAAAGCCTTGGTAGCCTCCACGGTGTCACCCATGAGGAGGATCAAAGCATGGGGCATGGTCCCTGAAGGTTCCTCGCCGATCATCTCCGCACTCTTCACCACCGATACGCCATCACAGCCGCCAATAAAAGCATTCCGCTCCACCATGGGAGCGATCACAGGATGGATTCGCCTTGCACCAAAGCTGACCACCCTCCGGTCTCCAGCGGCTTTTTTACACCGGGCAGCCTTTGTGGCAACCCCTGAAGCCTGGCAGAGGAGACCCAGAATGGAGGTCTCGAAGAGTCCAAAATCACCATACATTCCCTCCATTTCCATGACGGGTTCATAAGCACGAAAGATCGTCCCCTCCTTCATCGCCCTCACGCTGATCTTCAAATCTCTCAGCAAATCGGTCGTCTCCTCAATCCCGGCCAGTACTCCCCAACCATAGTCTTCAGGAAAACGTTTGGCAATAAATTCGGCTTTCACCCGTTTGTCAATCTTCTTTGCCTTGAGGACCTGCATCGTCCTCACAAAATAGACGTCCGTCATCTTTCCATCTTTAATGTCTTTGGGATCGGCGACATGCAACATTCACTTCTCTCCGAGATGAAATTCGATTTTTTATAACAGAAATTTATCTCCCCTGTCTATAGAAATATTTCCCCTCTAAACCTGCCTGTTGTTTTCCGTGACAGGCGCCTCTTCCCCTATTCTGTGCCTCCATGGAATCCTTTAAAATTTTTATACAATGGACAAAAATTTGTCATAATACGGGAAGACCCTACGCTCCCAGAATTAAGAATCTTTATAAATTTCGATTGATTATGCGTCTGAAGATTCAGTGGCACAATATTTGCTCAAGAGTTAAGTGGAAGCTGCTTGAAGATAGGTCATGTAGAAGTTCTTAGAGAAAGGAGCCTAACCGAAGGATGATTCATGGAGGATTTGATATGGCGAAATCCGAATCCAAGAAAAATGGGATCGTATCAAACACCTATGATCTCTGCCTGGCCTGCACGAAAAAGTGCAAGACCAAGGGGCCTCCGTGGCGCAGGCTGGAATGTCCATCCGTCTCTTCTTCCGACCTTAAATATAAGGTTTATCGGATATTGGATATGACGGACAGTGAGTTGCTCAGGAGAATCGCTTATGCCTAAAGGTGTTTTGATCTTGCGAAACAGCTATCCTTTTTCCTTACCCTCTTCATATCATTTCACCTCCTCCAGTGGATTCGCCTTTCTATTATTGAAATTTCTGAAAGTATTCATAAAAATTCTGATGATACAGATCAAATATCGACTGCGCTTTTTCCTCATAGCCTTTCAATCTTAAAGAAGACGGGGCGTGCCCCATCACTGCAGCAGGCGTAGATCATTCCATCCTTTTTCATCCAGGGATAGTTTCCACCAAATCGCAGGCCCGTGACAGCCGGGTAGATGTCATGCCAGGCCCAGGTGCAAAAGCCCGAAGGCATCGCCCCTGATTCCTCCACAATAAATTCCTTCCCCACCTCCAAGCGATCGCAATAGGCAGGGAAGTCATCTGTCACTTCTGCGAGGGGCTTACCATAAACCTCCTTCGCACTCAATTTTTTGATGACCGTAATTTTCAGTGGATGCCGCTTTGCCATCTTTCTCCTCCTTATCAACAAAAAATGAATTTATTAATTATTTCTCTTGTCATCCCTGCCCCGTATCGAGCACGGGGTAAACTCCAGCAGGAATCTATTTCTTCTGGATCCCTGTTTTCACAGGGACAAGCCTGGATTCCCGTTTCCACGGGAATGACAGAATTGAATATTGGAAATCAAAAACAACTGTCCTCAGGAACATAAAGTTGTCGCATATGTTCAGATTTCTGCATTAAATTCTTCACGTGGGTGATCTTTTTCTCTTCCATTTCCAAGATCTTTGTCATCTCACCGCTCTCCCATCCCTTTTTCAGAGCGAGCAAGATTAAATCTAATTTCTCATAAGGAATCCCAATGGCTTCTTCATCAACTATCCCCGGAAGAATATCGGGTGATGGAGGTTTTTCGATAATCCTTGAAGGAATATTTAAATATCTCGCGAGTTCTCTCAATTGAGTTTTATAGAGATGAATAAGAGGCATGATATCCGTGGCACCGTCACATCCATGTTTGACAAAATATCCAATCTCGTATTCACTCTTATTGGCGGCTCCAACAACCAATCTGTTTTCGAGCTCTCCATAGTAATAAAGGAGAATCATTCTCATTCTATGCTTTATCCGATAATAGGCAACTTTATGGCTCATAAAAGAACCGAACTCTTTGCCTTTTAGACCAACCATACTGGCTGAAAAAGGATTCTCTCCTGTTTTCCGTTCATAAAAATGATACGCTCTTTTAATCAAAGACCCTCTTAATTTGTGCGAAAAAGGAATTCTACTTAACGGAGCTAATCGATAGACCCCCAACTTCTTGAGATAGGGAGTTAGGTTAATCAGTTTTGCCTCGATGCCTAATTCTTTCGCAAAATTTAGAGCGTCTTTTATGTGCTCATCCTCTGAGTCTTTCTCGGGCATGATGAGCGCAAGGGTTCTCTCGGGGCCAACTGCTCTTTTACACAAAGTAGCAAGGACCGCAGAATCAATCCCTCCACTTAGTCCTAAGATCACCCCAGATCTCTCCAATTTGTCCACGTATTCCCTGACGAAATTCTCCAAAGAAGGAGAGACCTCTTCGGGCTTAATTTTCATCTGGAACCTAAGATCCTCTAAGTTCCTCAAATCTCTTGCACCGCCTCCCTTCCCTTATCAAAGGCCTTCAAATTTTCTTCCAGCAACCGTGAGGGCAGAAGATCCCGGATGATCGTATCGAACCCTTGATGATTGATGGGCAAGACACCGATGGCACAAAGGGCTCCCAACATGACAATGTTTGAAAAGATGGGATCGCCCATCTCCAAAGCGATCTCCGTGGCATTCAGCGTCCAGACCCGTCTGCTCAGTTCCTTTATCTTGGAAATCACTCTTGAGACTTCTGGATAGGTCGCACTCCCCGAGATGACATCAATGGGGTGGATGGGGCGGGTGTTCAGAAGGGTCATCACTCTGGGATTCCCGTAGGTGTCCAGTATCCTGAGACCCTCGACCGGCTCCAGAGAAACGAGCAGGTCACATTGCCCTTCCGGAATTAGGGGTGAAAATTGATCTTTGGTAGAAATCCGCAGATGGCTCATCACCGCACCCCCACGCTGCGAGGCACCATACGTCTCTCCAATGGTGATCACATACCCCTGGGAGACGAGCATCTCACCCAGAATCTGAGAGGCCAAAACGTTCCCCTGTCCCCCAACTCCGCCAATAATGACATTGAAGGGATCTTTCGAGAGGAACATTTATGCCACCTCCTTCTGGATCGCCGAAGCAGGACAGATCTCGGCGCAGACCCCGCACCCTGTGCAGATGGCTTCATCAATACGGGCCTTTTCAGTCGTGGAGTCCCACATCAGACCAGGACATTTGAAGATACGTGTGCAGAGGCGGTTGCAACCGCAGCTTTCCCCGAGGCAGCGATCTTGATCGACTTCAACCTTGTAAAGGCTTTTTTGTTGCTTGGCACTGACCAGGGCGCACTCTCTTTTCAGAATCAATACCTTCACCCCTTTCTCATCTTGAAGGAGTCTCAGCATTGTTTCCACTGTGGCAGACACATCAAAGGGATCAACAACCTCCACACGAGCCCCGAAACCTTCACAGACGGCCTTGAGATCGACGACCGGAGCTGCCTCCCCTGTAGCGGTCAAACCTGTTCCTGGATGGGGTTGAAAACCTGTCATGGCTGTCGCATTGTTGTCCAAAAGAAGAAGCAAGAAGTTTGATCCATTGTAATAGGCATTCACCAGAGCCGGCATGGCCGCATGATAAAAGGTTGAATCGCCGCAGACAGCAACGACGGGCTGCTCCAGTCCGAACCGGTCAAGCTGGCCGAATCCGCAGGCCAGTCCAGCTCCTGAGCCCATGGCGTGAAGCGTCTTCATCTGACCGAACCCAGAAGGCCCTGCTCCCAAGGAATAGCAACCAATGTCGCCGAGGACGAAGCCGCCTCTGCCGTCTAAGGCGAGAGCCACCTTCACTGCCCAGTAGGTGGCCCGGTGCGGGCACCCTGCGCAGAAACCGAGCGCCCTGGCTGGGACGAGCTCTGAAGCAGCTTCATGGACTCGTTGGACATAATCTGCAGGCCGTGGTTCAAATGAAATGTTGAGAAGTTTCTCAATCGCATGGGTGACGATTTCGGGGTTAAGCTCGCCGACTTCTGGTACGTCCTTGCTCGCCTTTCCAAAAAAAGATTTGAGCCCCAAGTCGGTGCAGTTCTGGGCATAGGTCTCTTTCACATTATTCTCAAGAAAGGGATCGACTTCCTCGATAAAAAGAATTCGGTCCGTCTTCTCGAGGTTTTTGAGGACAAAATTTTCTGGAAGGGGCCAGGTAGTCCCCATTTTCAGGATCCCTACCTTGTCTTGAAGGCCCAGGTTGACGACTGCTTCCAATGAATACATATATCCGCTTCCACTGGTGACGACCAACAATTCCGCTTTCTCAGGGCCCCGGTAGAAATTGAATGGCAATTCTTCGAAGATCTGCTTCGCCTTGTTAAATTTTTCATGGAGGACCTTGTGGTTCGGCACGGCAGGAAAAGCACATCGCGGCCGGGAGGGGTCAAATCTCGGTTTAGGATCCCCTTTGGGGAGTTCGTCAAGAGAAACATTTCCCCGCGCATGGGAGACTCGCGTGACGCTTCGAATCAAAACAGGCAGTCCCAGTTGCTCCGAGATCTCAAAGGCCGTCTTGGTCATCTCTTTGGCTTCCTGGAAGGTGGCGGGTTCCAGAAGCGGCAGGTCACCCAGTTTGGCATAGATACGCGAATCTTCTTCGTTGCTTGAGGAGACCCCTGATGGATCATCGGCAACCACCAGGACAAGTCCTCCATCGGTCCCTGTGAGATTGAGGTTAAGGAGGAAGTCGGAGGCTACATTGAGACCATTCTGCTTCATGGCGCAGAGCCCTCTCAGCCCTGCAAAGGATGCGGCAGCCGCCACTTCCAAGGCGACCTTCTCATTCACTGACCATTCCACATGAAGCCCCATTTCTCCCGCGACTTTGGCCAGGGTCCCGATGATCTCAGACGAAGGATTCCCCGGATAGGCAGCACAGACCTTCACCCCTGCCTCAAGAGCACCGCGGGCGATGGCCTCATTTCCCATCAGGAGGACTGTTTTCCCCGGAGCATTCTGAGCGATGGAACTCATGGTTTGGTCTCCCCCGACGCTGAAACGATGCGTTTGATCAAATCAGCTGAGAGGGTTAAATAGCCTTTCTCAATCCCTCCTCTTTCCTTCAGGGCATCGAGAGCCCGCCTCTTCTTGAGAAGCGAGGCTTCTATCAAATGGTTCAGATTATCCTTGGGGAGAGATTTGGTTTCGATGATCCCTGCCTTCTTCGCTCTTTTCAGCAGATCTTCTCCCATGGCGGTGCGAACGATTACCGTATTCCAACCCTCCTTGCCTTCTACGGTTCCAACAGAGATATCTGAAAGTTCCGCTGTCATGTCGAGGCAGACCAGACAACTGGACCGTATGAAGGGCCGAATGTCGTCAACGGGTATCCGGACCAATTTATTTCCAGCCGTCACTTCCAATATTCTCTCCGGCGGGGGTGTAATATTCAATTTTTTGATAGAAAGGCCATTGACTCGCTCCTTCAAGAAAGCCATAAAGGGTTTATACTCAAGGGCCCACGTGCAGAAGAGACCAATCACGAGGTCTACGCGGTCAATGGGAGTTTTTTTGTCGAGCTTCGATGCCTTCATTCTCGTCAAAGCGAGGACCTGGCAGGGCAAACCCACAATGCCTATCCTTTCCTTCCCCTTCCATGGACCTCTATTCAATGCTTCTAGAGTAGGACCGGATACATAACTCGAACCAGCACAGCTGAGGATTTGCTTCCGATTCTTTATGATCTTTCCCTGAGGGAGGAGCTCTCCATCTCTGGGTGTTAAAACACCACTCTGAATCATTCCTTCTTTTAATGCAAAATCAAACAGAGCAGAGACAACCCCTCCGGTTTGAGCCTTTTTTGTGAGCTGAGGATCCCTTGCCCTCGCCATCATAATTTTTTTGAAGGGGCCCATTTCAATCTCTTCATAACCGTTCCCAAAAATTCTCTGGTAAAGGCCGTCGAGATCGACTTCGGTCCGGGGACAGTAAGCAAAACATCTCCCCTCTTCCAGGTTGCAGTTATCGAGTTTGACGACTCTTCCTTTCCATGAGCGGAGGTAAGGACAAAGCGAGAGACAGGCTCCGCAAACAGCGCACAGGTCTTGACTGATCACTTTTTCCTCAAGCCCTTTGAGTCCTTTATTCATTCCTTCTCCTTCAATTTGAGAGACCTATAATACACCCATCCAAAAAAGTAAAGGGAATATAATCACAAATTGCCTTCTCTTCCTCCCCTCTTAAATGTCATCCTTGAACCTTGTGCTGAGCTTGACTCAGTATTGTTTCAGGATCCACATTTCTTATGTTAGCATCTCTTCGTTATTTTGGTTTGGGAATACTGGAGGCGTACAGTAGAAAATCACGATTTGACCTTAAAGAGGTTGTCCAGGTCTTGGTGACTTCTTCCTGAAACATTGATTGTTCATTTCTGTTCCATAGTACAAGATTTCAAATCCAAATCAGTAACCTCTGTCTTTCCCTATATCAATACCTTTCTCTAAACTCACTTAAAAAGATAATTTTCATAACCTCACTTTGGGTATTGACACCCTTTCCATTTTTGATAGATTGATTTCATAAGAAATAGGGTGATCAAATAAATGAAAGGCGGCTTTAAACCTTCATAAGAAAGGAGGGTACCATGGTTAAAGTTAAAGAGATGCCATATAGTGAGAAGTACGCCAAGGTGATGGATAATGTGAAGTTTGATGAATCGTTTATTGTCCCTTTTGTGCAGAAACATTTGGGGGATCAAGCGGTAAGTGAACTTAAGGGCATCTGGCAGAAGGGGTTTAAGCCCATTCCTGAGGGGGCTTCATTTGAGGAAAAGTATGAAGTAGCCTATGGTAATTGGATCTGGCTAGCGAAAAACATCTACCCCTTCGTTCGAAAGCAGATGGGGGAAGATGGTCTTAAGAAATTCGAGCGTGCTGAAGTCGAGGCGTTGATAAAGAAGAATGATAGTCCAGCCCTGTTTATGTTGAAAATCATCAGAGCATTTTCTCCCGGTACAGCCTTTGCCATGACATCAAAGCAGATGGGCTACCAACTGCAGTGGTTAACTCCTTTCACCGTGCCCGAGTTGACTCAGAACAAGGCAATGCTTGATATTCCTCGCTGCAAAATACTGGATTTCCCAGATACCGATGACATTTGCCGTGTGGGTTGCCAGAGCACCTATCCGACGTGGGTAGCTGAGCAGTTCAAGGTAGACATGAAATTCAATAGGCATGGAAATAGCTGTACGGGTATTTTAGCTCCATTGAAGTAGCTTGGTCCGAAACCACACCCGTCAGGAGGTGTCATCATGCAGGCAAGAGCAGTGAATATTCAGTTTAAGCTTGGCAAGATCGATGAAGCAAGCCGCATAGTTAAGGATTCTATAGTACCGGCTATGAAGGGCCAGAAAGGATTCAAAGGCCAGCTTCTCCTTACACAGAGCGATACGGGCAAAGCCATCTCCATCAACCTGTGGGAGACAGAAGCCGATCTGACAGCATTTGAAACCAGCCCTCTCTACAAGGAGTTAATGGGTAAACTTGGAGGGGTTCTTGCTGGGCCACCTGCCGGAGAACGCTATAAGGTTAGTGTTCAGGCGTAAGTCCATGCCGAGAACCTTTACGAGGGTTGAGAATCTGCATTGCTGTTATCTATAAGAGGCAGCGTAGTTCTTAGTCGGGGAATGCTTTGCCCTATTTCTTTCAAAGATGCATGTTTCTATCAGTAATCTTTAAGCTCAGAGCTTGTCTTAGGGTGAATAGTAGTAGGTGCTATACGTAACATATTTGGCTTTTTGGTCGGCGGGATTTGTCAAAGATAAGGACTCCTTCCTGTACTCCACAAACAGACATTTTAGCGAAACATACTTAATTTCTATCGGTAATCATCGGTGGTCATTTTTCTTGACATACTACTCCCTTCATTCTATATTCGATTCATCCTAAAGCAAGTTCTTATCATATATCATCTATCATCTTTCTGAATACCTTCGATCATAGCGCGCGTGTGTGTGGGGATTAAATTTTGACCCCAAACCCAAACACAGTTCAATTAAGACGATTTTCCCCAAAGAATTAAGAGTTCAATCAGCATATGATTAGGCAGGTAAGAACAACAAA
>CAYMJV010000054.1:0-21252 GCA_964390545.1 uncultured Syntrophaceae bacterium | reverse complement strand
GCATTGCTAGGCGTGAAGCAAAAACGCTTGGTAATTTCTGGGTTGATCTCACCCGTACAACACTTTATGTATTGCTTCCATTTTGTATTATTGGTGCACTTGCCCTGGTCTCCCAGGGAGTAGTCCAAAATTTCAGTCCATACACCCAAGCCACACTCGTCGAACCACAGCAAGTAGAGAAAACGGACGATCGTGGCAATAAGACCGTTGAAACCGTAACGGTTCAGACAATCGCTCAAGGTCCGGTTGCATCGCAAGAAATTATCAAGGAGTTGGGTACGAATGGTGGCGGCTTCTTCAATGCCAACTCAGCCCACCCCTTTGAGAACCCGACACCATTTTCGAATTTCCTGGAGATGATCGCCATCTTCGCCATCTCAGCGGGTCTCACCTACACGCTTGGACGGATGACCGGCAATCAGAAACATGGCTGGGCAGTCTTTTCAGCAATGGTGATACTTTTCCTGGCGGGTTTCTTCACCACTTATTACTTTGAGGCCCGCGGCAACCCGATCTTTAACCAGCACGGAGTGACACAAGCGGCAAGTGAAGTCAACGATTTAGAACAGACGGGCGGCAACATGGAAGGGAAAGAGGTGCGCTTCGGCATCATGAATTCCGCACTTTGGGCAACCATCACCACGGACGCCTCATGCGGCGCCGTTAATTCAATGCATGATTCATTTACCCCTTTGGGTGGAATGATACCGCTTCTGAACATCATGCTTGGTGAGATCATTTTCGGCGGTGTGGGTGCAGGGATGTATGGCATGCTGGTGATGATCGTGCTGACGGTCTTTATTGCCGGGCTTATGGTCGGACGGACTCCGGAGTACCTGGGCAAAAAGATAGAAGCGAAGGATGTGAAGATGGCCATGCTTTACGTTCTTGTATTCGCTTTTTCGATTCTGGTTTTTTCGGCATGGTCAAGCGTTGCGACATACGGGGCATCGAAGGTCAACAACGCTGGGCCGCACGGGCTCTCGGAGATCGTTTACGCCTTCGTTTCAGGCACAGGCAACAACGGGTCAGCGTTTGCAGGACTCAATGCGAACACCCTCTGGTATAACACCACGATAGGACTTGCAATGCTGATCGGACGATTTCTGATGATCATCCCGATGATGGCCATCGCGGGCAATCTGGTAACGAAAAAGATCGTCCCCCATTCAGCGGGCACATTTCCTGTTCATACGCCTCTGTTTGTGGTGTTGCTGATCGGCGTCATCCTGATCGTCGGCGCCCTGACCTTTTTCCCGATGCTTTCGCTCGGACCGATCGTGGAGCATTTCCTGATGGAATCGGGAACATTGTTTTGAATCACACGAGAAAGGAGCAATTCAAGGCTAAAGATATATGGCAAAGGTGGCAAAGAAAAGACCTCTCTTCGATTCACCCATCGTGAAGCGGGCCATTAAGGATGCATTCATAAAGATGGATCCGCGGCAGGTTGCGCGCAATCCGGTGATGTTTGTCGTTGAGATAGGTAGCATCCTAACGACACTGTTCATTGTTTGGGATATTATTGTTGGCAATACCGGCCACTTACTTTTCACCGTCCAGGTCACGCTGTGGCTTTGGTTCACTGTCCTTTTTGCCAACTTTGCAGAAGCAATGGCCGAAGGTCGAGGAAAAGCACAGGCCGATACGCTTCGCAAGGCTAAGACTGAAACCATGGCCAATCTCATCATCGGGGATATCGGAAAGGGTATAGAGCGGGTTAGGACCGAACGTGTTCCTGGGACGAAGCTGCGAAGGGATGATGTCGTACTGGTTCGTGCTGGAGAAATCATCCCCGGAGATGGAGAGGTCATTGAAGGCGTTGCATCGGTAGATGAATCAGCCATCACCGGCGAAAGTGCGCCAGTCATCCGCGAAGCAGGAGGAGACCGTTCGGCGGTCACAGGCGGAACGACAGTGATTTCAGATTGGATCAAGGTGCGCATCCGATCGAATCCCGGAGACACGTTCCTGGATCGGATGATCGCACTGGTCGAGGGCGCAGAACGACAAAAAACACCGAACGAGATCGCTTTGAATATATTGCTGGCGGGGCTTACGATCATCTTTCTCTTGGCAGTTGCCACTTTGCTTCCGTATGCCATTTACAGCGTTCAAGCCTCAAATGCGGTAGGTAGTTTTGTCCGGGCTGCGCCCCCTTCGATTACGGTGCTGGTGGCATTACTCGTTTGCTTGATCCCGACCACGATCGGGGGGCTGCTTTCAGCCATTGGCATCGCAGGGATGGATCGACTGATTCAACACAACGTGCTTGCCATGTCAGGTCGGGCGGTCGAGGCGGCAGGCGACGTAAACAGCTTACTTTTAGATAAGACCGGCACCATTACTCTCGGCAATAGGCAGGCCACTGAATTCATTCCACTTCGTGGAGTGACAGAGGAGGAAATGGCTGATGCCACACAACTGTCAAGCCTGTCGGACGAAACGCCGGAAGGCCGCTCGATCGTGGTTCTGGCAAAAACAAAGTATGGGTTGCGAGGACGGGACCTATCATCGCAGGAAGCACGTTTTATCCCCTTTACTGCGCACACGCGGATGTCAGGAGTTGACATCGGTGGACGCTCCATCAGGAAGGGTGCCCCAGATGCCATTATCTCTTTCGTCAGCTCTCAAGGAGGAGTCGAACCCGCTGAACTGAGAGGAATTGTTGGGTCCATTTCGAAGTCCGGTGGGACACCTCTGGTTGTTGCTGATCGCAGTCGCGTTCTTGGCGTTATTCATCTGAAGGATATCGTAAAAGGAGGGATGCGGGAACGGTTCGTGCAACTGAGAAGAATGGGGATAAAAACGATCATGATAACAGGAGACAATCCATTAACCGCGGCGGCCATTGCCAGCGAATCAGGGGTTGATGATTTTCTCGCGGAGGCGAAACCAAAAGACAAAATGGATCTCATCCGTCAGGAACAGGCTCAGGGTAAACTCGTGGCGATGACGGGCGACGGTACCAATGATGCTCCAGCTCTCGCTCAGGCCGATGTTGGCGTAGCAATGAATACGGGGACGATGGCAGCGAAAGAGGCGGGTAACATGGTGGATCTTGATTCAAACCCCACAAAGCTCATTGAGATCGTTGAGATTGGCAAGCAACTTCTGATGACACGCGGAGCCCTCACGACTTTCTCCATTGCCAATGATGTTTCTAAATACTTTGCTATCATTCCTGCCATGTTTTCAACACTGTACATGGCGGCTGGCGCCAAGAGCGGTCCGCTTTCTGCGCTTAACATCATGCAGTTGGCCACACCGGAGTCGGCGATTTTATCAGCGGTAATCTTCAACGCGCTGATCATCGTTGCATTGATTCCATTGGCGTTGCGGGGCATCAAATATCGCCCGTTGGGGGCAGCCGCCTTGCTTAGGCGCAACCTGCTCATCTACGGATTTGGCGGTATCGTGATCCCCTTCGTAGGGATTAAGATCATCGATGTCATCATTACCCTGTTTGGCCTGGTGTGACGGAGGGAGTCAATATGAATCTATTCAAGCATATCTACCCGGCGATCGCATTAACCATCGTGCTCACGGTGCTCGTGGGAATCGTTTATCCATTTGTCATCACTGGATTATCAGAGTTACTCTTTAAGGAAAAAGCCCACGGAAGCCTTATTGAGAGAGAAGGAAAGCTGTTCGGATCTCGTTTGATCGGACAGCCCTTTAATGGCGCAGGCTATTTCCACTCGCGGCCTTCTGCGGCCGGGTCCGGTTACGATGCGACCGCTTCCGGCGGCACGAATCTCGGGCCGACAAGTAAGAAGCTTTTTGGGGAGCAGGTGAGAGGACGTTCAAAACAGTTGCGCACTGAAAATCCGAATGCAGAGATCCCTGTCGACTTAATCACGTCTTCCGGATCGGGGCTTGACCCGCACATCAGCCCTGCAGCGGCTGAATTTCAGATTTCACGAGTTGCCCGGGAACGCCGAATGGGCGAGGACGAAGTGAAACGTCTTGTATGGAAATACACCGAGGGACGGCAATTCGGCGTCCTGGGGGAGCCACGCGTCAATGTTCTCGAACTGAACCTGGCATTGGATGAGGCATCAAAGAAAAGCAAATAAACTGTGAGTCGCAAGGTGGAGTCGTTAGTGGGAAACCCCTTACCTCTTGCAATTCACCCCTTACGTAAAGTCATTGAGAAAAGGGAAGGCGGTCCTAAAAAATGGGAGTGGATGATAGCCGTAAAGATATGACAAGGCCAGATCCGGATGCCCTCTTAAAGGAAGTCGAACGCGAGGAAGAAAAAAGAGGGAGACTGAAGATATTTCTCGGGTATGCGCCCGGTGTTGGAAAAACCTACGCAATGCTCAACGAAGCCCACGTATTGAAGAAACGCGGAGAGGATGTGGTGGTGGGTGTTGTGGAGACTCATGGTCGGATCGAAACAGAGGCATTACTTAGAGACCTGGAAATGATTCAACGTCAGCGTGTGGAATATCAAGGCATTGTTCTCGGAGAATTAAACCTCGATGCCATCCTCACACGACGGCCTGCGGTTGTTCTGGTAGATGAACTTGCACACACGAATGCTCCCGGCAGCCGCCATCCAAAACGATATCAGGATGTTGAAGAGCTGCTTGACAGTGGCATTGATGTTTACACCACGATGAATGTTCAGCATTTTGAAAGCTTGAATGATGTTCTCGAGAAGATCACAGGAATCCGAATGCAGGAGACATTGCCTGACACCTTTCTGGACAGGGCAGATGAAGTTCAGGTCATCGATATCCCCTTGGAAGAACTTTTTGAGCGGCTGAAAGAAGGGAAAGTTTATATTCCTCCACAGGCTGAACGGGCGATGCAGAACTTTTTCCAACGCGGCAATCTTGTGGCACTTCGTGAACTCATGCTAACCCATGTAGCCCGCAAGATCGATACGGAACTTTTGAACTACATGAGGGCAAAGGCCATTTCTGGTCCCTGGCCAGCAGGGGAAAGAGTGATGGTCTGCATTGCACCAAGCCCATATGCAAAACAGCTTCTCCGCAAAGGGTATAGCATTGCCAAAGATGCGCATGCCGAATGGTATGCTGTGTATGTTTCTACACCCGCCTTGAAAGAGATGTCGGATAAAGATAAGGCTTATATCGCTGAGGCATTGAATCTTGCAGATGAATTGGGGGCAAAAATTGTAACTCTTTCCGGAACAGACGTAGCGAGTGAGATCCTTCGCTTTGCCCGCGAGTATAATATTAACCATATCGTGATCGGTAAACCCCTCCATTCCATGCTCTTGGGGCTCTGGAAAGGTTCACCCGCATCCCGACTACTTCACACTCCGAGTGAGTTTGAACTGCATCTCATCACGCCATCTGTTGAAAAAAGAGAAACGGAAGTAAAGCCAAAACCTGAACGGTTTGCATTCAATCCAAACGACTACCTCCTTTCCGCTCTCATGGTTGTCGCCGTCACCTTGTTGAACTTTTTCCTTCAAAAATTTGTTAATCCCATGTCCCTTGTTTATATCTATCTGATCGCAACGATTGCCAGCGCCCTCCTTTTCGGGACCGGGCCTTCGGTCTTCTCATCGGTCATCAGTTTGCTCACCTTTGATTTTTTATTCGTTGAACCAAAATACAGTTTCACAATGTATCATCCTCATGATGTCATCAATGTCTTAGTCTTTTTCTTGACATCGATCATTGTTGGACAACTTGTTAAAATAACCAGGCGGCAAAATCTTCTTCTGCAACTGCGCATCCGGCGGATCACCCTCATCGAAGAGATGAGCAAAGAATTTTTGATGCTTCCTCCAGTCGAACAATTTGTAGGGGGGCTTGTTCAGAACTCGAAGGAATGGGAAAATACTTTAACGCTTTTTCGTACCACGGTTCTTGATCACATCAGTCACATTGCGATCAAGTACCTCTCAAAGATTGTTGATGCACCCTCTTTTGTACTTTTCAGCGGGAAAGACGGGGGGCTCCAGGTTTGGGCTCGAACCAAACCCGACGTTGACCTTACTCCGAATGAAATGGCAGTTGCCGAATGGACATACGAACACGGTGAACCTGCGGGTGCAGGCACACAAACCTTAACAAACATTAAGGTCTTCTTCATGCCGATGAAATCGCTTGATGAAATGATCGGTATCATCGGCGTTCAGTACGACTTTAAGGATCTTCTGCTTGATCAACGCCGTCTTTTGGGAGTAGTATCTAATCTGTCAGCTCTCGCAGCAGCAAGATGGGTCAAAATATGGGCTGCTAAATGACGTGGGTGACTGAGTTAAGCCTCGCTCCATTCCCCTTTATCCTTTTCGAGCTTTTCACTTTGTCCCCAATCGAAAGGTAAGGTAGGTCGTTATGGTCTGGACACTTCGGAAAAAGATCTTCATTGGCTATGGGATTACCCTCGTCCTGATGGTTTTGGTCCTGGTCTGGGCCTTTTTTAATTTGTGGAGCCTCGGCCAAGCCAGCGACGCCATCTTGAAGGAAAATTATAAAAGTATACTTGCGGCAGAGAATATGGTCTACGCGATTGAGCGCCAGGACAGCGCCATCCTGTTAATGTTCCTTGGTTACCAGGAGGAAGGGTGGAATCAGTTCCGGGAAAATGAGAGCCAATTTTTTCAGTGGTTGGGCCGGGCAAAGGATAATATCACGGTGGAGGGTGAGGACAAAATTGTAAACATGATTGAAACAGAGTATTCGAAATATCTGGATCATGTCTCTGAACTCAGACCGATTTCTGTGGCAGGGCCCCGGAAAACAGGGGCCTTTTACCATGAGACCATCCTTCCGTCATTCCTTTCTGTCCGTGACACCTGCATTCGCCTGAGAGAGATTAACCAGGAGAACATGTTCAAGGTCAGTAACCGCGCACACTTCATCGCCAAAAGGGCGATATGGTCCATGGCCATCATTGGGATGGTGGCGATCGCAATTGGATTGGGATTTAGCTTGGTTCTTTCAAATCTTCTTGTGAAACCTGTTCGCGAGATGGTGGACGCCACGCAAAAGATCGCCGAAGGGAACTACGAGATCGAAATCTCCACCCGATCTGAGGATGAGCTCGGCCGACTGACGGACGAGTTTAATTCGATGGCCAAGAAATTGAAGGGATTCCATGATCTGAATATCGAACAGATCATGGAGGAAAAACGGAAGAGTGAAGCGATTATCCGGAGCATTGACGACGGTATCATTTTGGTGGATGGAGAGTTCAGGGTAACCGGAATGAACCCCATGGCAAGGAGAATCCTTGATCTCCCACCGGACAGCCCGCAGAATAGACACTTTCTTGAAGTGCTTGAAAGCGAGCAGTTGTTCAACTACATCAAGGAGTCAATGGAATCGGGGAAACCTCCGAGTATTGAGGAGAAACAAAACCTCTTTACGGTAGAAAAGGAAGGAACCAGACGTCACTACCAGTTCTCCATCACACCCGTTCGCGGGAAGAAGGGTGTTTTAATAGGAGTGGTCCTCCTGTTGCGTGATGTCACGAGACTGGCAGAACTCGATCGTCTGAAGAGTGAGTTCGTCATGACCGCCTCCCATGAACTGCGGACTCCTTTAACGAGTATCGGCATGAGCATTGATCTTCTTCTGGAGAGTGCTATAAAGAAGCTCAACGAGAAGGAGCAGCAGCTCCTTTCAGCAGCCCATGAGGAGGTGCAGCGCCTGAAAGCCTTTGTCAGCAACCTCCTTGATCTTTCCAAGATTGAAGCAGGCAAGATGGAGATGGAGTTATCGAGCATTTCGATCCGCGTCCTCTTTGAGAAGGCAGCTACCGTTTTTAACGCTCAGAAGGAAGAAAAAGCGGTGAACCTCTCCTTTGATGCCCCAGAAGGGTTGCCAAATGTGAAGGCAGATGATAATAAGATTACCTGGGTATTAACCAATCTAATTTCTAATGCTTTGCGGTATACCCCCAGCGGCGGGCACATTAAGCTGTCTGCTGAATCATTTGGTCCTTACGTCCAGATCTCAGTCAATGACGACGGGGCTGGTATTCCGTATGAATATCAGTCGAAGATCTTTGATAAATTTGTTCAGGTCAAAAGTGACAAGGCAGTGGGAGGGAGTGGGCTTGGGCTGGCTATTTGCAAGGAAATCGTCCGTGCCCACGGAGGCACCATTTGGGTCGATTCAGTTCCAGGATCGGGGAGTACATTTACCTTCACACTTCCCATCTGGGGATAATCACAAGAGGAAGGACTATGAAAGGCAAATCCGTTTTAATCGTAGATGATGAGAAAAACATTCGTTTGACTCTCTCCCAGGCGTTAGAGGTTCTGGAAGTGGAAACCGATACTGCTGCAAACGGGGAGGAAGCACTGGCCAAGCTCAAGGAAAAAGAGTTTGGGCTTATTCTGTTAGACCTCAGGATGCCCGGGATGGATGGAATGGAAGTACTCCGCCAGGTTTCTAAGATCCGGCCGGACATCCGCATCGTCATTCTTACCGCTTACGGGACCGTTGAGTCAGCAGTGGAGGCCATGAAATTGGGTGCTGCCGATTTTATTCAGAAACCCTTTGCCCCTGATGAGATTCGAGAATTAGTCTCCCGCGTGCTGGATAGGGAAAAGATCGACGAACAGAAAGCGGTGGGTTATGCGTCATCTATTGAGCTTGCTAAGCGGTGTATTGGAGACCGTCATTTCGATGCAGCCGTCGAGCATGTCCGAAAAGCCATCTCCCTCGATCCTTCCCGACCAGAGGCATTTAATCTCTTGGGGGCACTCATGGAAATTCGAGGGGATCGTATTGAAGCCCAAAAGAATTACCGGGCCGCCCTTTCACTCGATCCTTCCTACGAACCTGCCATCAAAAATCTCCAACGATCGACTAACTTCAGATGGAAAATGGCAGGGGGTATGCTTCTCGAAGAGGCGAAAAAAGAAGAGAAGAAGGAAAAGAAGTAATCTCTATGCCGGTTTCCCAAGATCTCTTGATATCGAGCGACAGGCGTGGTTTTTACCGAATGAAATCTTCTCGTCCGTGTTGTCTGTCGGTCATCCCATCTTTTATTGACAGAAGAGAGATCTTTGAGTAAAGTCCATCCTGGCCCCCATTGGAGGGTCGAACGTTCAATGCCAATGAAGATCCGAATTAAGATTAAAACGTTCTTTTCGAGGCACTTCTCGCCTGCGAGGATTTTCGTCCTCAGTTTTGCAGCGGTGATCCTGACAGGCGGAATTCTTCTATGGTTCCCCTTCTCAGCTACCAAGGGAAATCTCCGGTTTGTGGATGCTCTCTTTTCTTCTACGTCAGCAGTTTGTGTGACAGGCTTGGTCGTTATCGACGTCGGCAAGGATTTGAGCACTTTGGGTCAGGTCATCACCATTTTCCTTTTTCAGATCGGAGGACTAGGAATCATCACGTTCTCCACGGTCTTCTTCGTATTAATGGGCCGGGGCATTTCATTTAAAGGAAGGGAGATTGTTCAATCGACATTTCTCCATACGCCTCGAAGGGATTTCATCGTCATCGCGAGGTCGGTCCTTTGGTTCACCCTCATCACCGAATTCATTGGAACCCTCTTTTTGTTCATCCGGTTTTCCAGAGATTTTTCTCCAGGAACAGCACTTTATCATGCCGTCTATAATGCCATTTCAGCCTTTAATAATTGTGGCTATTCTCTCTTTTCGGACAATCTCATGGGTTATCAGGGCGACGTGATCGTCAATCTGACCGTGATGGGGCTCATCGTTCATGGTGGCATTGGTTTCATTGTTCAATACGAAGTCGTCTCCTGGTTGAAGGGCGTACAAAAAAGACTGTCTGCCCATACCAAAATTGTAATCATCACGACAACCATTCTCATTCTCTCCGGTGCTTTTCTTTTCTATTTCTTTGAAAGAAATCATATTATTAAAGACGTTCCAGTCTTAAACAAAATCCTGGCTTCCCTCTTCCAATCCGTTACCCCCCGGACGGCTGGATTCAATACGGTGGATATCGGTGCCTTGACCAATGCAACCATTCTCCTCTTACTCATCCTTATGTTTATCGGAGCCTCTCCCGGTTCTACCGGCGGCGGGGTTAAAACGTCGAGTGCAGCGCTTTTAGTCCTGCTGCTCTGGAACCGGCTCAAGGGGAACGACGATGTGAATGTCTTCAATAGAACCATCCCCAAGGAGATTGTCAGCCGGGCCATATCGATTATCTTTGCCTCGGCCTTTTCGGTAGCAATTATTACATCCGTTCTTCTGATCGCAGGAGGAGGGAATCTTCCCCCTCTGGAAAGCCGTCATTATTTTGTAGAATATCTTTTTGATACGGTTTCTGCTTTCGGAACAGTAGGCTTGTCCATGGGGGTGACACCCAAACTGAATGATCTCCAGAAATATGCGCTCATTTTGATGATGTTTGCAGGAAGAGTAGGGCCCCTGACACTCGCCTTTTCTCTTTCTCGAGGGGGCGCAAAGAGGGGCATCACGTATGCGGAAGAAGGGGTCATGGTAGGATAGAAGAACAATAGTAGGCAGAAAGCTGTAGGCACAAAGCAGTGAGCAGAAAGCAGTAAGCAGAAAAACAGCTGTCGTCCTGAGTGAAGAGGAGATATCGAATGAAAAGAGTGGTGGTGATTGGATTGGGGATTTTTGGTTTCAATATCGCCAAAGACCTTTATGAAAATGGGATGGAAGTCATTGCCGTCGACAAGGACAAAGAAGTGATTCAAAGGATCAAAGATTTCTCCACCAAAGCGGTTCTTGCCGACGGGACAGATAAGGAGGTCATGGAATCCATTGGAATTCAGGAAGATGATGTCGTTATCATCTCTTTTGGAGAAAATCTGGCTGCCAGCACTTTGATCACCCTTCATCTAAAAGAGATGAAGGTGAGAAATATTATTGTCAAAGCCCCCAATGAGGATCATAAGCGCGTTTTAGAAAAAGTGGGAGCAACGGAAGTGATCATTCCAGAACGAGAGATGGCGGATAAAGTAGCCAAAAGCATCATCTCTCCTAATATTCTCGATTACATCCCCCTTTCTGAGGATTACACGATTTCCGAAATCGTACCCCCAGCGAGTTTTATGGGAAAGACGATTGGAGAGCTCCATCTTAGGACCAAGCACCATATTGAGGTGATTGCAGTGAGAGAGACATTACCGGAAAGACTCACCATGGTTCCCCGGGCTGAATTTGTGATAAAAGATAGTGATGTTTTAGTGGTCATCGGCAAAGAGAAAGATATCCAGAAAATCAAATAAGAATATCCCCTCGCCCCTCCCTCTCCCCTCAGGGGAGAGGGGAAAGATGACAGTTCAGCAACCTATCGCTCTCTCATTAAAACAGTGAAACGAGCCATTGATGAATGACAAGGATCATCGGACCGAAGACCAATGAAACGACGGTCATCAATTTCAGAAGGATATTCATCGAAGGAGCAGAGGTATCCTTAAAAGGATCACCCACCGTGTCTCCCACAACTGCAGCTTTATGCGTATCTGATCCTTTCCCCCCCAGGTTTCCTTCCTCGATCCATTTTTTGGCATTATCCCAGGCTCCGCCCGCATTGGCCATCTGAATCGCCAACGGAACACCTGTGGCGAGTGCTCCTAACAATACCCCTGCTAACGCCTCTGGGCCGAGGAGGCCACCTAAAACAACGGGGATGACGACCGCAGCAATTCCAGGAACGATCATTTCTTTGAGCGCACTGGCAGTGGTGATGTCAACACAACGGGCATAGTCTGCCTTCGCCGTTCCCTCCATCAATCCTTTGATCTCTCTAAACTGTCTCCGCACTTCTTCCACTACACCGAAGGCAGCCCTTCCCACTGCCATCATGGTCGCTCCCGCAAAGAAGTATGGAATGATAGCTCCGATGAAGACGCCAGCAACGATTTTGTAGCCCCCTGCGCTCATGATATCAATCGCAGAAAGGTTCATCACCTGTGTATAGGAGAAGAAAAGAGCCAAAGCGGTCAATGCAGCCGATCCAATGGCAAAGCCTTTGGCAATGGCAGCCGTGGTATTACCGGCTGCATCAAGAGAATCTGTGATCTTCCGGATGTCCTTGCCCATATGGGACATCTCTGCAATCCCTCCAGAATTGTCAGCAATGGGTCCATAGGCGTCAACGGCAACCACCATGCCGGTCGTGGCCAACATTCCGATCGCTGAAAGGGCGATACCAAAGAAACCTCCAAATTTGAAAGAGATCAAGATCGCAATCCCAATGACCACCAGAGGAACTATAGTGCTTTTGCAGCTTAATGCAAATCCATGGATGATAGTCGTCGCCGAACCTGTGGTGCTGGCCTTTGCAAGATTCTCAACCGACTTTCCCGAGGTATAGTAATTTGCAGTGAAGCCAATCACCATCCCTGCCACAATCCCTGAAAAACTGGCGAAGAAGTAGGAGAGATCCCATCCGAACATGAATACCACTAATAGAAAAGAACCAATGGAATAGAAGACTGCGCTAGAGACTGTTCCATTGTTAAGAGCCTTTCGGGGGTCGGCCTTTTCACCCGTCCTGACAAAGAAGACTCCTAAAATGGAGGCGATGATCCCAACGGCATAAAGGAGGAAGGAGAGGATGACCCCTTTGATCTTGAGTTCCGGAGTAGGTAAGGTTTGAGTGGCAATGATCACTCCGGAGAGTAGAGAACCGATATAGGATTCGTAGAGGTCTGCACCCATTCCTGCCACATCACCCACGTTGTCTCCCACATTGTCAGCAATGGTGGCAGGATTTCTTGGATCGTCCTCTGGAATTCCCGCCTCCACCTTTCCCACTAAATCCGCTCCCACATCAGCGGCTTTGGTATAAACACCTCCTCCCACTCTTGCAAAGAGGGCAACCGAACTGGCACCCATGCTGAAGCCGGCGATGATGCCAGCAGCTTTGGTCATTTTTGCCATCATTTCACCCGAGGCAAAGTATCCCAAAACCAAAAAGACGACAGAAAAAGCTAAAAGGCCCAGGCCGACCACAGTAAGGCCCATCACTGCCCCACCAGGAAATGCAACCCCCAAGGCCTGGTTAAATCCTTTCGTGGCAGCCTGAGCCGTCCGGGTATTCGCTCTTGTGGAGATGCTCAATCCAACATAGCCGGCGGTCAAAGAACAGGCTGCACCTACGAGATAGGAGAGGGCTGTCGCGATAGAGAAACGCCATCCCTGTCCTTTCAGTCCAAGAGCCAGAAGAATAGCCACAATGATGGCAAAGATGCCGATGGCCTTGTATTCCCTCTTCAAAAAGGCCATGGCTCCTTCATGAACTGCGTCTGAGATGGCGACCATCTGGGGTGTCCCAGGGTCTTGTCTCATCACCTTTCTAGCGATATAGACGACAAATAGCAAAGCCACAATACCTGTGAGTGAAGCAACTCCGATCCATTCCATCTTCAAACCTCCGTTCTAAATTTTTTCTGATACCGATCCATTGTCTCATTAAATTAAACGATGCCGCGGATAGTCAGGCTTTCATTAAGAAGCAATTTGGTATCATATCTTCATTCGGATCGTTTCGCAAGTATTACGGGATACCCTCCTTGAAGTCCAACAAAGATGAGAGGCCTATTGTTTTTTTCTCCCTTTTTGCGTCATAATACGGGTCGGTGCCATGAAGAATTCTTTCGATCAAGAGGTTGTCCTAAGAACCCGTGGTTTAAGCAAGAAATTTGGGGAACGGTGGGCTGCGAAAGATGTAAATATTGAGGTCCACCGCGGAGATGTCTTCTGTTTTCTCGGACCAAATGGCGCGGGGAAGAGCACAACGATCCGGATGATCCTCACGCTTCTGAGACCCACTTCTGGCTCGATCGAAATCTTTGGAAAAGATCTCCACCGGCATCGGAGTGCAGTCCTTTCCCGGGTGAGCGGAATTGTTGAGAAACCCGATTTCTATGGATACCTTTCGGCCTACAAGAACCTGGAGATCCTCGGTTCCATGACCTGTGTTGTCCGGAGGGACGAAATTATGGAGAGCCTGGAAATGGTGGGACTGAAATCGCGGGCCTTTGAGAAGGTGAAGACGTATTCTCACGGAATGAAGCAGAGGCTCGGGATCGCGCAGGCCCTCCTGACAAAACCCGAACTGATCATCCTGGATGAGCCGACGGCTGGTCTGGACCCCCAGGGGATGAAGGAGGTTCGGGAGCTTATCAAAAGACTGTCCAGAGAGAGGCGAATGACAATATTTCTCTCTTCTCATCTTCTTTCAGAGGTTGAAGTGGTGGCCACAAGGATGGCTGTAATCCACCACGGTGAGCTCATTGCCCAGGGGACGGGTTCCGAGTTGCTGGATAGAGAAGCCACGGATTATGCCATTGAAGTTTCGCCTCTGGCCTTGGCCGTAGAACTCCTAAAAAGGCTTGCTTGGACGAAAATCCTTTCTGCCGAGAATGGGAAGATGGAGGTTCGGATTGAACCCGGCCGCTCTTCAGATCTGAATCGGTTCCTTGTGACGAACCATGTGGAAGTCTTCTCCTTTTCCCCCCACAGGACCCTTGAAGATTATTTCCTGAAGGTCACGGAAGGGACGTCAGAGATATGAAACTCTTCTGGTGCGAGACTTACAAGACATTCAGCCGTTGGCGGACTTACATCAGTTTTAGCGCCATTGCGATCGTGATCATCGTCAGCGAGATTGTGATGAAGCTGAGCGCCAGCGAGATCCTCTTCCGCATGATGAAAATTTTCCAGAAAGACTTTCTGATTTCCGGAAATGTCCTGAATGGCTGGTTCATTACCGGTTTCATTATGAACAGCCTTCACATCCATATTCCTTTCCTCATCACCCTGGTCGCTGGAGACATGGTTTCAGGGGAAGCGACTTCAGGCACCGTGAGGCTCCTCCTCATCCGACCGCCTTCCAGGGGTAAGATCATAACAGCCAAATACCTGACAGCCCTCTTTTACACAGCAGGACTCGTTCTGTTCTTCGCCGGGATGTGCACTTTCTTGGGGCTTGCCCTTTTTGGCTCCGGTGACTTGATCGTTCATCACTATGGAAAGTTCGGTATTGTTCTAATTCCTGAAGCCCAGATTCCCCTCCGGATGCTCCTTGCCTTTGCGGCCGCCGTCTGGTCCATGACCGTCGTCGCCTCCCTGGCGTTCCTTTTTTCGGCCTTGGCGGAAAACTCTGTCGGCCCCATCATTGGTTCAATGGCCGTCGTCATCGTCTTCCTCGTTTTTGGAAATCTGCCCTTGGACTTTTTTCGAAATCTCAGTCCCTATCTCTTCACTAGCTACATGAACCTCTGGCAGCGGTCTTTCGATATTCCCATCCCCTGGGGCAGCATCGGAAGGTCAGCCATTATTCTTGGCCTTCACAATATCGGGTTATTTTTGATCGCCCTAATAATTTACAGGAGAAAGGATATTAAGAGTTGAAAAAGATCTTTCTGTGGCTTTTCATTCTCTTTTGCTTGTCACCCCCTTGGATTCGGGCGGATGAGGAAGCGGTTCGGTATCTGGATGCCATCGAAAAGAAATATTCTGGACTAAAGGATTACATTGCCGATGTCAATGTCCATTTTGACATGGAGACATTCAAAACCCCTGATATGCAGGCGAAACTCTATTTCAAAGCCCCGGACAAAATGAAAGTTGAATCGAAGGGCGTCTTTTTCTTTCCGAGAGAAGGAGGATATTTCAATCCCGCCCTTTTCAAGAAGGACGATTTTGAAATCAGGATTCTTGAACCCGTGGCCGAAGGGAAGAAGGATATTAAACTGAAAATCGTTCCCAAGAAGAAGGAGAAGATGGGCAGGGAATTTGTATTATTGATCGACCGGAATGACAACCTGGTAAGGGAGATTCACACCTCACAGTTTGATGGGAGAGAGACCAAGGCAAAAATTGAGTATGGAAGGGTCGGATCTTTCGAACTTCCGAGATATATCCTCCTCACCCTCGATCTCCCCTCCGTGGAACCGAATGAGAAAAGGGGGTTTGGCCCCTTTGAGCAGAAATCGGAACGCGTTACAGGCACGATTGAAATTACCTACGCGAATTACAAGGTGAACACAGGACTGAAGGATGAAATTTTCAAGCAGAAGTGAATTTTCTTGTCTTCCCTGAGATGACCAGCGTGATCTCCCCCTTGAGCGTCCGGTCTCCAACCTGATTCAGGATTTCGCTCACCTTTCCTCTGATGATTTCCTCATAAACCTTTGTTAACTCCCGGGTAAGAACGATTTCCCTGTCACCGAGGATTTCAAGGATATCGCTTAAAGTCTCGAGGATCCGATGAGGAGATTCGTAAAGGATGAGCGTTTCCCTCACATTTTCCAGTTCTCTCAGAAGATCCCTCCTTTTTTTCGATTTGTGAGGAAGAAACCCCTTAAAGAGAAAGGCATCCGTCGGAAGGCCGGAGACACTGAGGGCTGTGATCACCGCGGAAGAGCCAGGTATGGGAATAATAGGAAGGTGGTTTTCAATGGCCAATTGGATGAGACGAAATCCAGGGTCTGAAACACCCGGGGTTCCGGCGTCTGAAACAAGAGCAACATTCTTTCCCTCATTCAATTTTGCAAGAATGAATTCCCTTTTCTTTAACTCATTCCCCTCAAAATAACTGGTCAGAGGGGCCTGGATGCCGAAGTGCTTGAGCAACAGGCCAGTCCGTCGCGTATCCTCTGCCGCAATCAGGTCCACCTCCTTCAAGATGCGGAGGGCCCTTAAGGTGATGTCCTCCATATTCCCGATCGGGGTAGAGACGATGTAAAGTGTCCCTTTTTCAGGATTCAAATGAGAGGTGCCCATAGCCAAATACGGAAGCGAACCCAACCCACCCGTCATACCCGCGAAAGCGGGTATCCAGTGGGCGGGGCTTCACGGATAGCCGAGACTTTCCAGTCTCGGCGAAAATGCGGTTGCCGGACAAGAATGTCCGGCCTATCGGGTTCTTGAAAATGCTATATTCATCCCCACCCAGAGGGCGGAACATTCCGCAGCATTTTCTTAAAAAGCATATCACCGGATCAGGAAATGATCAAGGACAGCACACATTTGTAATATGGAAACTAAAGAGAGCTCTGAAAAACTAATTTTCGCTCTCTTAAGATTTCTGGTTTTTTTCAGATATCTCCTAAAAATATATTGACAAATGGTGTTAAAAGCCTTAAAAAAAGAATTATATTAAAAAGTTATTCAGAAGGAGCCCTATGCCTGAAGAGGTGTCTGGGGAGAAGAAGCCCCTCGATCTCACACAGGAGATGCCACCCGTTGAGGGCGTCGAGACGGACGAAGAGCTCCTTCTCGCCAGAGATTTAACCAGTTCCTTCATTAAGGCGATTAAGGCATTCCGATTTTATCCGCCGGATAATCCCACCCTGAAGGGATTTCGCGAAAACGTCCTCAAAAAATTCCAATTCTTTCTCAATAAATATAGTATCTTCACCCTCCAAATAGGGGAGTATGATTTTTCGTATAACGGGAAGGTTTTGTACGAAAACCGGGATGTAAAGGCCAGTTTAGCCTTCCTCTTTTACAAGGATGGGTTGAGAGAACTGCGGTTCTTGAAGGGATTGGAGGATTGGGAGATAGAGGGATTGCTTGACCTGGTCAAACGGAGCGACAACATCAATGAATTGGAAGATGACCTTGTCACTCTCGTCTGGGAAAGAGATTTTTCTCATATCACCTATTTGGCCACGGATGAATTTCTTGAGGAGAATCCCGTCCCCGTCCCGGACAATATCGACCAATTCAGAAAAAACCTGGTGGTCTCACCTCCTGCGCACAATGTGGCTGTGGACCTTTTTGAAGAGGATACGGAGGAAGGGATCGAGCTGGACCGAATTTTTTCCAAGCCCATCGAAGAACCTTTGCCGTTTGTGTCAAACCGGGGGGTGTATTTTCTCACCCCGGAAGAATTGGAGGGGTTGAAAAAGGAAGTCGACTCAGAGACCCACTCAACTTTCGTCTTCAATGTGGTGGACATCCTCTTCGAGATCCTGGCGTTGGAAAAAGAGCAGGAACCTTATAAAGATGCCATCAATTATTTCAGCAAAATACTGGATGCCCTTCTAACCCTTGGAGAATTTCAGAAAGCCAGCGACCTGCTCAAACGCTTCTATGTCGTCCTCAAAACCTACCAACTGAACGAGTGGCAGAAAGAGATGATCCAAAAGTTCATTCTCGGTGCCGGTGAAAGCCAACGGGTCGAGCTCATCGGGAAAATCCTAGAAAGGGAAGAAGGGATTCGATTGGAGGAGGTAAACAACTTCCTCGTCCTTCTTCAGCGGAACTCCATCCAGCCCCTGATCAAACTACTGGGGGAACTCAAGAATTCAAAAACGAGAAGGGTGCTCTGTGATTCCCTTTCCGAAATCGGGAAGAACGCTATTGAAATCATTGCCCCTTTCATTGATGATAAACGCTGGTATCTGGTTCGAAATATCACCTATATTCTTGGCCGCATTGGAAAGGAGCAAGCATTTCCGTACCTGCAGAAGTCATTCAATCATAATGAAACCCGGGTAAGAAGAGAGGCCATCCAGGCGTTGGGGTTGATCGGGGGACCCAAGGCCGTGGGACTGTTGATCCGGGCCCTGACCGATATCGATGTCCGTATTCGGGCCATGGCTGCCATCAATCTTGGAAAGATAGGGAAAACCTCGGGTCTGGCCTCACTTCTAGAACTCGTTCAGTCCAAGGACTTTCCCAAAAAGGATCCCACGGAGGTCAAGGCCTTCTTTGATGCAATCGGAATGATAGGCTCCAACGAAGCCACCCCTGTGCTGCAGGACATTCTGGAACGGAAGAGTCTCTTCGGGCGAGGAAAGACAGATGGGATGAGAAACGGAGCAGCCAACGCACTGGCGATGATTGGAAGCGCAGAGGCCAAGGCGATCCTGGAGGAAGGAAGGGATTCAAAAGACGAGTCCATTCGAAATGCCTGCGCCCAGGCCATGAGGAGCCAAGGCCTTTAGAGATTTCTGGAAAAGGCGAACAATCTTAAGAGAGCGCTAAGTCGTTTTTCAGAGCTCTCCTTTAAGGAGTTGGAAGTTCGATGGTGGATAGAAGAAGGGAAGGAGTGAAGCAAGAAGCACCGAGAGAGGAAAGGCTTCCCTCCGACCAGGATCATCTCCCTACCCAGACGGGCGTAGAGTTTACCATCCGGTTCTATCGTCTTCTTAAGGGTGCAACTATTTATGACCGGAAGAACTTCATTATCGATCGCCTCACCCAGGATTGTCTCCAGCTCATCCACAACATCTTAAAATCAGAGACACAGCTTCTCTTGAAAATCGTGCGGGACAATCTATTCTTCAACAATATCCGAATCCAGATGAAGGCCGACAAATATGCCATTCTCAGAGCTTTTTTACAGGAGATGAGAAAACGGTGGATCGGAGAGCTGGAATTCATGGAAGGGGTTGGGGTGGAGCATCTGAAGGATTTTGTCTATCTCCTCATCGGACTGGAGGAGAATGTGGAGAGCAATTATCTCTATATGAAGAAGCAGTTGGAAACCAGGGGCCTCCGGGCCTTCAACGTAGGCAAGCTGGAGGCTTACAAGGACGAGGAGATCTATGTCGATTCCGAAGATCGGAAGCGATATTCAAAAGAGGTCTATTTTAAGTCGATCAATCTTGTCAAAGAGGTGATGGAAGGGGTCAAGAGCCAGAAGATGCTCAATACCCGAAAGGCCAAACGGCTCATGCAGAATGCCGTCAATGCCATCATTCAGGATGAGTCGACGTTATTGGGGTTGGCCAACATCAAGAATTACGATGATTACACGTTCAACCACTCTGTCAATGTGGCTATTTATGCCATTTCTCTTGGACAGAGGGCTGGAATTCCGAAAAAACATCTTTCCCATCTGGGGATGGCAGGGCTGTTCCATGACATTGGAAAGACGCGTATTCCAAAAGAGATTCTGAATAAGAGTGGAAAATTGACGGCGGAGGAATGGACCGTGATGCGCCTCCATGCCCTGCTGGGAACGGAAATCGTCATCAGTATGAAGGAGTGGGGGGAACTTTCCACGCGCCTGGTGGACGGCACCTTCGAGCACCACCTCAAATACGACCTGACGGGTTACCCGAAATTGACCCGTAAGAGAAAGGTCTCGCTCTTCGGTAGGATCATTGCCCTCGCCGATTTTTACGATGCCCTGGTGCGGCCAAGGGTCTATAATCAGTTTCCCTTCGTTTCGGAGAAGATTTTGGGATTCATGCTGGAGCGGAGCGGAAAGGATTTCGACCCGGCCTTGGTCAAGATTTTTGTGAACATGCTCGGGATCTTCCCTCTGGGAACCCTCGTCTTATTGAACACCAATGAAATGGGGATTGTCGTCCAGACCGCCGAGGATACCGAATTGATCGATCGACCCAAAATCTGTATCCTGTATTACAGTGATGGAGATTACAAGAAGGCGGAGGTCGTTGATCTTCGGGAGGTCGATGAGGGGACTCGAGACTTCAGACGGACAATTGTGAAGACCCTTGATCCCAACGAGTACAACATCAATGTGGCTGAGTTTTTGATGTAGCTTTCGAATGATACGAATGATAACGAATGGCACGAATGACTTAATACTCTGATATTCGGTTCATTCGCTGTCATTTGATCTATTCGTATATTTTTTTCTCTTCTTCGCTTCCCCCCACAAACGGTCCATTTCCAAAAGGTTGGATTCCTGAAGGGTCTTCCCCTTTTTTTGGAGAGACCGCTCGATATAATGGAAACGGGAGGCAAATTTTTCAATGGTCCTTCTCAAAGCTGCCTCAGGGTCGATCTTTAAGAAACGAGCGATGTTTACAATGACAAAGAGGAGGTCTCCGATCTCTTCTCGGATTCTATTTCGTTTTTGAAGGGAGAGGGCCTCTCTGAATTCTTTTATTTCCTCGTCCAGCTTCGTCAAGATCCCTTTCACATCCGGCCAATCAAATCCAACGGCTGAAGCCTTTTCCGTCAAACGATAAGCCAGGGAAAGCGAAGAAAGACCCCCCGAGACCCCTTCGAGGACAGAAGCCCTCTTTTTTTGATGGGTGAGGTTCGTCCGAACTCGCTTTTTCTTCTCTTTCATCTAGACCTCCGAGTCATCCAAGAACTTGATAAGTCTCTCTTTTTATGTTATTTGTATATCCTTAAAAATAAAGGATTTTCGGATTACTTTAGCCTTTTGAAAAATTAATTTTAAAAGCCAAAGAAATTAAAAGAATCACCATAAAATCCCCCTCCATCCCCCTTTTTCAAAGGGGGAAGCTAACATCTCCTCCCTTTGGCGTCTTTTTCCTGCCGGAGGCAGGCAAAGGGAGGTGGGGAGGGATTTCTAAGACGCTAAAGTATTACAGGATTTTTTGTTATTATTCAAT
>CAYMJV010000053.1:0-21332 GCA_964390545.1 uncultured Syntrophaceae bacterium | reverse complement strand
ATAGAATTGTATGTGCGGGTTGTGGAAAGGAAGTCGTCGTCCAAGTTCCCCCGCCGGGTGACAAAAAACTGTTGTGTATGGAGTGTTTCAAAAAATAGAGCCATCATTAAAAACGGAAAGAGAAATGAATAGGAAGATTAAAGGTAATAAGAAAAAAATATACGTGGCTAACCTTCCCTTCGAGACCGGCGAACCTGAACTCAAAGCCCTTTTCTCCAATGCCGGAGATGTCATGTCTGTCAACATTGTAAAGGACAGGCAAACTGGCCAACCGAGGGGGTTTGCTTTCGTGGAGATGTCTACCCAATGGGAAGCCCGGAGGGCCGTCTCCATGCTGAATCGAAGAAATTTCATGGGAAAAGATCTGCTGGTCAAAGAGGCCAGAACCAGCCGTGGTTTCAGGGAGAGATGGTAGTACAAATATGATTGGGCTTAAAAGAAGGATGGAGAAAAGCCATGGGTCGGCTTGACCGCATGGAGACTGAGTGAAAGAAGGTGCACGATGGAAAAGGAAAGGCTTGAATGGGTTATGTCAGGATTAGGCCATTATCATTTAACTGCTAGGGAGGATCAATTCATCAAATCGATTAACCAGGATTTCAGTCAAAGCAATATGCTCACAGAAGAGCAGGAAGAAAAACTAGAAAGTCTTTATAAGGAAAAGTCAAAATTGATACCGAATAGAAACTATTTTTCTCCTAAGGAAAGTAATCCCCCAATGAAAACCAAGGCCAAAAGGTTTCGCCCAAAATGGATAACTTGATGACATCCAAATTTCAATAAAAAGCAGGTTTTGAACAAAGGATCCCCGTGAAACATTCCAGATTTCCATTTGCTTGCGTCTACGGTTCTTTCCCATCATAATCCCACCATGATCAAATACAAGCACGCTCTCGCCCTAAACCCGTATTTCGGGGATTCTACCGCAGCCATCGGTGTATTCCCTCCGACCGGCCTTGAGTACATCGCCGCGAGCATGAAAGACCTGGTCGGTAAGGTGACGCTTCTCGACCTTCGGTATGAGAAGGCCTACCAGGACCCGAAGGCACTCAGCAGGTTCATCAGGAACGGGATCGATCTTCTATGCGTTAGCATCCGATGGCAATCTCGGTTCGAAGACATCTGTGATTTCGTCTCTCAGCTGCCTCCGGAGGTCTGCACAGTTGTCGGAGGCTACAAAGCAACAGAGGAAGTCGAGTATCTGTTTGGCCGTTGCCCGAATATCGACATGGTCGTACGAGGTGAGGGTGAAGATATCATCAAACAGATCGTCACGGGGGTCCCATACAAGGATATCCGTGGGCTTTCCTATCGGGAGAACGGAGGAGTCGTCCACAACGAAATCCATCCTCTCCCTGACATCACGCATATTCCGTTTCCTGATCGGTCCTTGAGAAAGTACGATTATTGCTGGGTTAAACACGGTGTTCGATTCAGTCGCCACACCTTCGACACAATACTGACAACGAGGGGATGTCCGTTCAAATGCAAGTTCTGCACATTCAGTCTCAATCCGCTCGGGCAGAAGAGGAGCTACACGGAACGACCGGTCGAATCGGTCATCGAAGAATTGAAGACGGTTACGGCCGATGTCGTGCTCTTCAGCGATGACAACTTCTTCACGAACCCGAAGAGGAGCGAACAGCTTTGCGATCTGATTATCGAGAACAAGATCAAGAAGATCTTTGTTGTCCAGGCCCGGATTGACGTCGCGAGGCATCGCAGGGTCCTCGACAAGGCTGAGGAAGCGGGTTTCAAGGTTTTCCTGATCGGGGTCGAGTCGCCGCATGACCGGATCTTGAAGCAACTTGAGAAAGGCATCACCCAACAGCAAGTCCGGGATGCATTTGCGGTCCTGACGCAGTATGACTTCTATCTGCATGGGTACTTCATCTACGGCAACATCGGCGAAACGGAAGAAGAGATGCGCTACATCCCGAACTTTGCGAAGGAGATCAAACTGGATTCCATCAGCTTCCAGAAACTCCGCATCGAGAGGTTCTCACCCCTAAAGGAAGTGGTTGAAGAAACGCCGGGCTACTACTACGACCGCATCGGAGGTTCCGTGTATTCGGACCATTACGGGCGCAAGGAACTGAAGCAAATCCGGAACCGGATCCGGTCGGAGTTCTACGATCTAGCGCAAGTGATCCATGTC
Organism: uncultured Syntrophaceae bacterium; assembly: GCA_964390545.1. Taxonomy (GTDB): domain Bacteria; phylum Desulfobacterota; class BSN033; order BSN033; family UBA1163; genus CAYMJV01. The sequence goes on along the minus strand of CAYMJV010000053.1, from coordinate 19,174 downwards.
ATCAGAAAAGCCCGGCGAATTGGGCTTGTCAGTGGCCGCGACTTGACGAATATATTTCTTAAGCTACCTCTCCTCCTGTATGGGTTGGCCAGACGAAAAACGCGAAAGAAGAGATAGATCCGGCCTCCCCGGGGATGAACCCAGCCTACTCACCAAGGGCACCTGTCAAGAAAAACGGTACTCCATTAGAAAACTGAGTTTTTTGAAGGGGTGACCTTGCGATGCATAAAAATTTTTCGCAAGACATCTCAAATCTTAATTTATCTACTCGTTCTCGACCCCAAAAGCCATGAAGCCATAACAGCGACTTTTACCTTGACAAGACAAGATAGCTCATAATAGTATCTCCCGTGAAATGTTATGAAATGGGCATTATGAAAATTCGCTCACCCTAAAGCCTCTAAGGTTCAGAAGGATCACCCGGGGGAGGTTATGAAGGCTCCATGCATTGTATCGAACATACGGATGCAGGGGGCCTTTTTTATTTTTTTTCTCAAATACTTTTACCATCTCCTTCAGAACTGATGAAGGGACGTCATCCGACCTTGCCTAGGATAGCCACATGACTGTATCTACTTATCCCCCCTGTCCCATATTAATGGTTGATGATGAGCCCCAGACATTAATCGGTTATGAGATGGCACTCCGTTCCGCCAATCTCAACCATATGATTCGTTGTCAAGAGAGCCGGAATGTGATGGGCATCTTGTCCAGCCAGGAGATTGAGGTCATGATGCTCGATCTCACCATGCCGCAGCTATCGGGTGAAGAGATCCTTGCGATGGTCATGATGGATTATCCCGAGGTTCCCGTCATCATTATCACGGGATCAAATGATGTGGAAACGGCCGTAAGGTGTATGAAGTCGGGGGCTTTCGACTACATGATTAAGCCCGTGGAAAAGAGCAGGCTGATTTCTGGAGTGAGGCGGGCTGTCGAACTTCGGGAATTGCAGCGGGAGAATAGGAGGCTCAGAGCCCACGTCCTCTCCGACACATTGGAACATCCTGAGGCTTTTTCTGAAATCATCACGGATAGCCCGGTGATGCGATCTATGTTCCAATATATTGAATCGATCTCTATGAGTCCTCACCCGGTCCTGATCACGGGAGAGACCGGAGTTGGGAAGGAACTGACTGCAAAGGCGATCCATCGCCTGAGTCAGCGTCAGGGAGGTTTTGTTCCGGTCAGGGTGGCGGGGTTGGAGGATCATGTTTTGTCAGACAACCTTTTCGGCCATACCGTAGGCGCCTTCCCAGGCGCTGATGAAGTGCGCATCGGTATGGTTGAGAAGGCCTCCGGGGGGACACTCTTTCTCGATGAGATCGGAGAAATGAGTCTTGCTCTCCAAGGAAGACTATTAAGCCTTTTACAAAACGATGAATTTTTCCCGCTCGGGTCAGCAGTGGCAAAGCCTTCAGACGTCCGCATCGTTGTCTCTACCAATCAGGATCACCAGGTGCTACAGGAGTCTGGGAAGTTCCGCAAAGATCTTTATCACAGACTCTGTGTCCATCATGTTCAGGTTCCACCCCTTCGTGAGCGTCGGGAAGATTTGCTCCTTCTGGTTGACCATTTCATGGAGGAGGCCTCAAAGAAGCTTGGGAAGCAGATACCGGATCTTTCCTTGGAGCTCTTCCCTCTCTTTGAAGCCTACTCTTTTCCCGGAAATGTTAGGGAGCTGCAATCCCTCATTTTTGATGCGGTCAGAAATCATAAATCAGGGAAGCTTTCGATGGAAGGATTCCAGTCCTATTTCCACCAAAGAGATCCCAAGATGGAATCGGAATTGAAATTGCAAAAAGTGAAGGGGAAAGCCCTCAGCCTTTTGTCTCACGAACTCAGAACCCCTCTTGCGATCATCCAGGGGCAGGTTCGGCTCCTGAAGCGGAAGCTTCAATCCCAGATCTCTTCGGTTGACAGGGAACAGGTCTTCGAGATCTTGGAGAAAAACCTGGATCGCCTTATTGAAATTCAACGTGAGACGGATAAGATTATCCGATCTTCCCAAGAATCGGAGGGAGGCTTTTTCCTCCAAGAACTGGATCGATTCTGGAGTAAGCTGGAAGATATCTCGGAGATATCGCCCGGAATGAAAACCCAATGGAATACGCTGAAGGGATGGATCACGAAGTATCTCTCTAGCAGCCCAGTCTCCTTTGAACCCATTTCCCTTTTTCCCTTTGTAGGGCGGATATTGGAGAGAATAAAGGAGCGCGCACCCCATCGGGACATCCATTTTCAACTGGAAGCAGCAACAGACCTTTCTGTGCTCATGGACCCTGGAATCCTTGAAGAGATTCTGGAAGGCCTTCTGAAAAACGCTATTGAGAACACTCCGGATGAAGGGATGATTCGCCTTCTCATCGAGGAGAACGAGAAGAAACCTAATCTCAAGGTTCAAGATTTTGGCATCGGAATCACCGAAGAGAACCTGAGGTACATTTTCGATGGCTTATTTCCCACTCAAGAGACCGATTTGTATATGTCTAAGAACCCTTTTGATTTCAATGCAGGAGGGAAAGGGCTCGACCTCCTTCGGATGAAGGCGTATGGACAGCGCTTCGGGTTCGACCTTTCAGCGGAAAGCCGCCGCTGTATTTATCTCACAACAGATCGGGATGTCTGCCCGGGGCGAATCTCTCGCTGTCCCCATTGCACAAGCCGCGAGGATTGTGTGGCTTCAGGAGGAAGCACCTTCTCTGTAGCCTTTCAGGCGTTGCAACAAAGCGCGCTGTGAAGACTCATTACGGGTAAAGAGATCTGTTCGGTCGAGAGTCCATGTGAGAAAGCCCTCATGAAAAAGAAATCGGCGCAAAGGCCATTTCGAAAAGGCACGAACGGGTTGAAAAAAAGAGTGACGAACAGGGATGAAAGGGCAGCCGTGCCGCGGGTTACCCGGGAGAGGTATCTAGACATTCTCCACGGGATTGAGGAGGGATATTACGAGGTCGATCTTGCTGGAAGCATGACCTTTTTCAATGATTCGATGTGCAGGATTGTCGGATATCCAAGAGATGAATTGATGGGTATGAATAACCGGCGATACATGTCCCAAGACACCGCAAAAAAAGTTTACCAAACGTTCAATGAGGTCTATCGAACTGGGAAACCGAAGAAGGCCTTCGAATGGGAACTGATTCGCAAGGATGGCACCAAAAGGTTCGTTGAGGTTTCAGTATCCCTAAGGGTTGACGCCAAGGGAATACCAAAGGGATTTTATGGGATTGCACGGGATATTAGCGAACGCAAACAGGCAGAGCAGGCTTTGCAGGCCAGTGAAGAAAAGTATCGAAGTATCCTTCAAAGTATCGAGGAAGGGTATTACGAGGTCGATCTTGCCGGAAATTTCACCTTCTTCAACGATTTTTTAGTCAAGAGCCTCGGTTATACGCGAGAGGAACTGATGGGGTTGAACAATCGCCAGTACATGAGCCCGGAAACTGCCAAATTGGTTTTTGAAACATTCAACGAAGTTTACCGAACCGGGATCCCGAAAAGGGATTTCCAATGGGACTTGGTCAATAAGGATGGAACAAGGAGATTTGTGGAGGTTTCTGTATCCTTGATGCCCAGCGAAAAAGGGGAGCCGAAGGGATTTTATGGGATTGCACGAGACGTGACCGAACGCAAGAAAGCGGAAGAACAGCTCCGGCACCATGAGCAGCAGATGATGCAAGCCAGCAAAATGGTTGCCTTAGGAACACTCGTTTCGAGTGTCGCTCATGAGATCAACAATCCCAATAATTTTATCATGCTGAATGCGCCCTTGCTGTTGGAAGCGTGGGAGAGCAGCAAGCCAATCCTTGAGGAATACTATGAGAAGAACGGTGACTTTATCATTGGCGGGTTAAAGTACACAGAGATGCGAGAAATGATTCCCGTTCTCTTTTCCGGAATCTTGGATGGATCGAGACGGATCAAGGAGATCGTGGAGGATTTGAGGGACTTCGTGCGCAGGGATGCCTCGGATATGACTCAGCTGGTGAATGTGAACGCGGTGATCAAGTCTGCTGTTTCACTCCTTTCTAACATGATCATGAAATCGACGAAACATTTTTCAGTCGAGTACAGGGATCCCTTACCTGGACTCAAGGGCAACTTTCAGAGGTTTGAGCAGGTGATTATCAACCTCATCCAAAACGCCTGTCAAGCATTGCCGGATTCCCAAAGAGGAATTTCTATGTCCACCTCCTACGATGAGAAGAAACGATCGATACTTATCAGCATCCAGGATGAAGGCATGGGAATTCCGCCCAAGGCACTTCCGCATATTATGGAACCATTTTTTACGACCAAGCGTGATTCCGGGGGCCTTGGATTGGGCTTGTCCATTTCTTCAAGAATTGTAAAGGAGCATGGTGGCACGTTGACCTTTACCTCAGAACCCGGGAAGGGGACGACAGCCGAAATTATTCTTCCTGTTCCATAGGATTTAGCTGACGGCTGAGGAGGTTTGAGAATGATCATATCCACTTATCCTTATTTCCCTGTATTGATGGTGGATGATGAAGTCCAGACGCTGAATAGCTTTGAGATGGTGCTCCGTTCTGCCAACGTGAATAATCTCATTCGTTGTCAAGATAGCCGGGAGGTGATGCCGCTCCTTTCTCGCCAAGAGATCGAGGTCATGCTCCTCGATCTGTCGATGCCTCATTTGACGGGCCAAGAGCTTCTCTCGACCGTGGCCAATGACTTTCCGGAAATCCTGGTCATCATTATCACGGGATCGAATGATGTGGACACGGCAGTGAGGTGCATGAAATCTGGGGCTTTTGATTACATGGTCAAACCCGTCGAGAAAAGCCGGTTGATCTCCGGGGTGAAGCGGGCGATTGAAATTCGCGAACTGCAGCGAGAGAATAAATGGTTAAGGGCCCAGGTCTTATCGGACAAATTGGAGCATCCCGAGGCCTTTTCGGAAATCATTACCAATAGCCCAGCCATGAAATCCATCTTCCAATACATTGAGGCGATTTCTCCCAGTCCTCAACCGGCCCTGATTACAGGCGAGACGGGTGTTGGCAAAGAGTTAGTTGCCAAAGCCCTCCATCACCTCAGCCATCGAACCGGCCCCTTCGTTCCGGTCAATGTGGCAGGTCTGGATGACAATGTCTTTGCAGACACCCTTTTCGGTCATCGAAAAGGGGCTTTTACCGGAGCTGACCAAACGCGCAGTGGTTTGGTGGAACAAGCTTCTGGGGGGACGCTCTTCCTGGATGAGATAGGAGATTTAAGTCCTGCTTCCCAGGTAAAGCTTTTGCGCCTTTCACAAGATGGTGAATTTTTTCCCCTCGGATCGGATGTCGCCAGACGCTCAGATGCCCGTGTGCTTGTGGCCACCAATCAGGACCTTGAGGTTCTGCAGTCTTCGGGCAAGTTTCGGAAGGATCTCTATTACAGGCTCTGTGCCCATCATATTCATCTTCCTCCTCTGCGCGAACGACCAGAAGACTTACCGCTCCTCATAGACCATTTCTTGGAAACGGCGTCCCAAACCCTTGGGAAGAAGAAACCTACGCCACCCGGGGAACTTTTTGCTCTTCTCTCAACGTATCATTTTCCTGGAAATCTCAGAGAGCTGCAGTCCATGATTTTGGATGCTGTGAGCAGTCATAAATCGGGTAAACTTTCCATGGAGGTTTTTAAATCCTATATTCGTCAGAAACATCCCACCTTTGATATCGATTCAAAACAGTTGCCATCCGGACAAGCGTCCTTGCTCTCTTTTTCTGAACAATTACCTACCTTCAAACAAGCAGAGCAATCCCTGCTTTCTGAAGCGATGAAGAGGGCCAAGGGAAACCAGGCCATTGCTGCTCAGATGTTAGGGATTACAAGGCAGGCACTGAATAAACGTTTGAAAGGGATAAGCCAATAACTCTAACCTCTCAGGAAGGGTGCAACTTTAATTGCAAGGTCAATGTTTTTTTGCACTAAGAAAAGTTTATTCTTTCAATAGGTTATTAAAGACCCAGTAAAACTACGTCAACTTATGTTGCACCCTTCTGACAATCCATCCCTTCTTGGTCCCCATTCTGATACCACCAATGGAAATGCTCTGAACCTTTATTTCTCTTCTCGCGTACTTCCTTGAAATTTCTACATGATTTTGAGAATACCAGGTCAAATTTGAAATTTAAAAAGCATTCTAAAAAGGTAAAAAAGGTCCCACGGAAAATATCTTTGGAATGCTAATTGCTATTAAATTGTGTAGAGTCTAAAAATGTGAGGGGGGTGATCCCGTGAAAGGGACACTGTTTGGCGGAAAAGACATCCTGGCTCTGAGCGACAGCGTTTTGTTTTCGGTTCTGAAGGAAGAGATGGCGAGATATGCCCGTCTCCCTAAGATCATGAACCTTGCAGGAAGACTGAATGGGTTTTTCGATAGCAAATTCGAATCTTCCTGGGAAGAGGAAACCGATCTTCCGTGGCAGGAATGGGGCAAACTGTAAAAACTACTCGAAGGCGTTCAAGCCTAGGAGGTCATAGCCATGAAAGAGTCCGTGCTGAAAAACAAGATGATCCTCGCTGTGGATGATGAACTCGATATCCTAAGCATTATGGAGGAAGAAATTTTAGAAGCTTGTCCAAACTGTGAAGTTCACAAGACGACCAATTATTACGAAGCTGTTGAGCGAATATTTTCCTGGAACTATGATATGGTCATTCTAGACATCAGCGCGGCGAGAGGGTTAGAGTTGGCCCAATTGGCTGTGAGACGAAAACTTCCAGTGGCCATGCTCACAGCCCATCCCGTTTCTCTTGAAGCGCTTCGAGATTCCGCTCAAATAAAAACTCAGACTTACCTCCCCAAGGAGAAACTGGGGGAAATCGTCCCCTTTCTTGAAGATGTTTTGAAGGATCCTCATGGCAGGCCGTTTTATGGAAAGCTTGGGTGAGGTTTCAGATCAGAAAGGGTCAAATTTCAATTTGGCCATTATCCCTCCCTCAAGACCTCAAGGTTAACACACAGGATTACAGCAGTTCTTTATTGATCTCAATCTTGGCTTTGGCTCGTAATTGGCTCAACCAATTCTGAAAAAATTCTTCCTGCTTCTGATAGGCCAGCCGCCTTTCCAGATTCTTCTTCGCTGCCGAAAATTTATTCTTATCTGCCTGTTCCAGGGCGGATAGTCTCACCACAAAATAGCCATCCTTTGTTTGGAAGACTTCTTTGGGAACGGGATGTTTTTGGGTCAAAGAGGAGAGGGCACCCGTGAACTCTCCTGCGGGCCCAATTTTTGGAACCACTCCTTGGGTCCGGGTGAAGATTCCTGTCTCCTCTGCCTGGAAGCCCCGTTCCTTTGCTATTTCACGGATGGACTTTCCCGACCGAATTTGAGTGAGGAGGTCTTCCGCCACCTGACGAGCCTTCTCGTCAGCTTTTAATCCGATGATCTTCCGTTTCACTTCTTCCTTCACCTCCTCCAGGGAGGGGATTCGGGATTCTTTTTTGTTCAGCAATTTTAGAATATAAAAGTTGGGAGGAACGTTAATCACGGGGGAGATTTCCCCGACCTTCAGGGAAACAGCACTCGAATGGAACAAAGGATTCCGGCCTATCTCCGGAATCTCCTCGCCTTCTTTAAAAAATCCAGTGGTCTTGATGGCAATCCCTTTCTCCTTCGAAAACCCCTCTAAATCTCGGCTCCGGAAAAGGGTATAGAAGGCATCATCCGCCCGTCGGGAAGCTTCGGCTTTGCCCTTCTCTTTCCTGAGAGCCTGAAGGATCTGATCCTTCACTTCTTCCAGGGGTCTCTGTTTCTCCTCCGCCACTTCCTCTATCTTGAAGATATAGAATCCATCTTTCCCCCTGAGAACTTCGCTTACATCCCCTTTCTTCAGAGAAGAGAGGGTCGATTCGATGGGTTCTCCCAGAGTCCCCCTCTGGATCCATCCTAGATCGCCTCCCTTGGAGGCCGTCGCGGACTCAGAAACCTGTTTGGCCAGGGAACCAAATTCCTTTGTGGTCCTGGCCTTCGCTAAAATCTCATCAGCCCTTTTTTTCTTCTCATCCACCCTTTGGGGGGAATCCTCTCGGTCTATTTTGATCAGGATCTCCCGCGCTCTGACCCTTCTCGGTATCGTATACCTCTCTTTTCTGAGATCATAATTTCTTTTGATCTCATCAAGGGAGATTTGAACCTTTCCCTCATAGTCGGAAGGTCTGAAGATGAGATATTGGACTTGGAGAAAATTGGGAGTCCTGAATTCTTCCTGGTGTTTTTGGTAATAGTCTTTTATCTCGACCTCGTTTGCCTGAACCTGTCCCTTGAAGGCTTCGGGGTTGATCTTGACAAAGACCAGATTGATTCTTTCGTTTTCGAAGAGATAGGTGTCGAGGACCTCCTCCTCCGAAACCTTTCCGCCGTTCAGTCGGACAAGACTCACCACCTTTGTGATGAGGAGGCCCTCCCGCTGCATCTGTTCAAACTGCTCCGGGCTCATCCGGTTCAGGCGGAGAAATCGTTCATAGACGCGCGGGTCAAACTGGCCGTTCATCTGAAAAGACGGAATGGATTCGATATTCCTCCGGAGCTCCTCATCCTGGACGTCAAGCCCCATTCTCGCTCCTTCCTGCAGGATGAGCACTTTGGAGACGAGGTCTTCCAAGACCTTCCCCTTCAGACCGAGGTCTTCGATCATCTTCTCTGAAAAGGATGAACCCAAGGCATCTCGATACTGTTTGATCGCTCCCTGATAGGCATCCGAGTAATCCTTCATCTGGATCTCGACTCCGTTCACTTTGGCGGCGTGGGTAAATTTTTTCTCCCGGATCAGGGAATACCCTCCCCACGAAATAAAGGTGACAGCGACGAGGATCAGGATGCCCCGTAGCATCCAGGAGGTAGCATGTTCCCTTAAGATTCTCAGCATAAAACCTCTCCTTTCAAACACCCCTGCCTGCACAGGGATGAAACATGAATCATGGTTTACCCCGTTAGAAATTTTTTTATTAACCAGCAGTTCCCCTTAGTAACCCACTTCTAACGGGGCAAGCAGCAGGGGATTACGTTGTTCCATTGTCAGCGAACACAGAGTTTAATACCCCGTGTGAGCCTTCCCGTTAGAGGGCCAAACGTTTTCTAACGGGGTTAACTATTATTAATCAATCCTCTTAAAAAAGACAAGGGGGGAATCCTTTGTGAATTCTCTTGATTCGGTAGGAGGTATTTGTTAATATATCTCAACTTCATCCTGACCGTCAATTGAGAGAATGGGTGGTTCGGGATTTAGCCCCACGGGGTTATTCAGGAGAAGCATCGAGAGGTGGGGCTCCATTAAATCACAGGAGAGATTGGGATGGTCTTCGATTCGTTGTGGGGTCTGTTTTCGACTGATCTGGCTATCGATCTCGGAACGGCCAATACCGTTGTCTATGTGAAAGGGAAGGGGATCGTCTCTTCCGAGCCCTCTGTCGTGGCTGTTCAGAGGGATTCGAGAGGAGAGAAGCGTATCTTGGCGGTGGGGCGGCAGGCCAAGGAGATGCTTGGTCGAACCCCAGGAACGATCTTTGCCATCCGGCCTATGAAAGACGGGGTCATTGCCGATTTTGAAATCACCGGGGAGATGCTTCGATATTTCATCACGAAGGTCCATAACCGAAAAGCCCTCATTCGACCCAGGGTCGTCATCTCCGTTCCCTCTGGCATTACGCCGGTGGAAAAAAGGGCGGTGAGGGAGTCGGCTCAGTCTGCAGGTGCAAGGGAGATCTATTTGATCGAAGAACCGATGGCCGCAGCCATAGGGGCTGGACTCCCCATTACCGAAGCCTCCGGGAATATGGTCGTCGATATCGGAGGAGGGACAACAGAGGTGGCTGTCATCTCCCTTTCAGGGATCGTGACGAGTCAATCGATCCGGGTGGCGGGGGACAAGATGGATGAGGCCATCGTCCAATACGTCAAAAGAAAATACAACCTCCTCATCGGTGAACGGACAGCGGAACTGATCAAAATCAATATTGGGACCGCCTATCCGGAGGAAAATCCCCAAACCATCGAGGTCAAGGGAAGGGATCTAGTAACTGGCATCCCCAAAACCCTTGAGATTAACAGCGAGGAGGTCCGGGAAGCCTTGGCCGAATCGATCAACATGATCATCGATACCGTCCGGATCACGCTCGAAGGGACACCCCCTGAACTGGCCGCGGATATCGTGGATAAAGGGATTGTTCTGGTAGGCGGGGGGGCTCTTTTGAGGAATCTGGATGTTCTCCTCCGTGAGGTGACCAACCTTCCCATTACCATTGTGGATGATCCTCTCTCAGCCATTGTCCTGGGGGCGGGGATGGTCTTGGACAACGAGCGACTGCTCCATTCCGTGACGACCCAATATTAAAGATAGATGAGGATACGTGGCTTTTTTCTCTTCAGAAGATATACGCTTGCAACTTTCATCTTCATCCTCCTCTTATCGGCGCTCATCTTGATGTCCTTAAGGGTGAAACAGAAGCAAGGAATCACTTTTGTGGACGCCCTTGTCACGGAGATCGTCTCTCCTTTTCAAAAAGCTTCGACCTTTCTCATCAAGACGGTTCATGGTGTCTTTCAGAATTATGTGGTTCTGATCCACCTCCAGAGAGAGAATCTCATGCTCAAACAGAAGGTTGCGGAACTCCAAGGAGAAAATCATCAGATGAAGGAGATGGTCTATGCCAATGAGCGTCTCCAGAAACTTCTCCAGTTTCGGGAGAAGATTTCCCCTCCGGTCATTGCCGCCGAAGTCATCGGAGGGGACCCCTCTTCCTGGTTCAAAAGCATTACCCTGAATAAGGGGGAGAAAGAGGGAATACGGAAGGGAATGGTGGTGATCGCACCGGAGGGAGTTGTCGGTCAGATCCTGAAGACGGCCCCTTATCATTCCACCGTTCTGCTCATTACCGACTATAGCAGTGCCATCGATGCCATTGTCCAGAGGACAAGGGCCAAAGCGATCGTGGAGGGAAGAGGGGAGAACCGGTGCCAACTTAAATATCTCCTTCGATCAGAGGACGTGATCGTTGGAGATGTGGCGATCACCTCTGGCCTAGGTGGAAATTTTCCCAAAGGGTTGATGGTTGGGGAGATACGAAAGGTCGAGAAGAGGGAGCATGGCATTTTCCAATATGCGGAATTGGTCCCCAGTGTCGATTTGACGAAATTGGAAGAAGTCCTTGTCATTCCCGAAGCCCCTCCGCCCCCTCTCGAAGAGAAAGGGAAGAAGGCTAAGAAAAGCCCTCCGCGATCGAGTCAGAAGAAGAAATGAAACGACATGCCATCCTCTTCTTATTAGGGATCCTTTTCTTGACCCTCCAGACAACGTTGTTGTCCTACCTCCCCATCCAGAGGATCCGCCCGGACATCATCCTGGTGCTCATCCTCTACTGGGGATTCACCTTGCCACCGGTCTCAGGAGGAATCCACGCTCTCTTTTTGGGATATCTCATGGATCTCTTCTCTGGAAATTCCTTCGGCCTCTACACCTTCACCCGGCCCCTCCTCTTCTATCTGGCTCAACTCTTTAAAGGTCGATTCTACCTTGAGAGTCTTCCTTCTCAGTCCCTTTTCGTCTTTGTCTTTGCTCTGTTTGAAGGCCTTCTCATCTTAACCCTGTTAGCCGCTCTCAATCCTGCGCCTCTCGGAAACCTTTATTCTCCTTTCTTTACGTTCTTCCTCCCCCAGTCCTTTCTCACGGGGATGATCACTCCTGTCCTCTTCTTCTTTCTTCAGAAGATCTTCCTCACTCTTTTCCAGACGCAGGGGATGGGTTTGAGGGAACGGGGGTAGACGATGATGGAATTGAACACCCAAAGGATGGAGGAGTTCAGAGGAAGGTATCGGTATTTCGTTGCCTTTTCAACCATCGCCTTTTCTGTGATCCTCATCTCTCTCTGGTACTTTCAGGTGATCAAAGGAAGTGACTTCCGGCAGATGTCGACGAATAACTGCATCCGGATTCGCGAAAACCCTGCTGCTCGGGGGATGATCTTGGACCGCAAAGGTCGGCTCTTAGCTCTTAATCGTCCTTCCTTCGAAGTCTATCTCGTTCCTGAGGACTTGAAGGAGAATCCGGAAGTTCTGGTCAGAGTGGGACAGATGTTGAATATGAATCCAGAGGGGATCAAGGAGAAACTCCAGACTCAGAAAAAACGGACACCTTTTCGCCCGGTGAAGATCAAGTCGGATATTGAATGGAATGAACTAGCCAGACTCGAAACCAGCCGGGTCCATCTCCCGGGCCTCTTTGTGGATGTAAGACCCAGGAGGACCTATCACCATGGTCCTCTGGCTTCTCATCTCATTGGTTACTTGGGAGAGGTGGATGAGAATGAATTGAGGCAGTCCGCAGGATCTCCCTATCGAATGGGGGCCATGATTGGAAAATATGGAGTGGAATATCAATGGGAGACCTATCTCAGAGGTGTAGATGGAGGCCGGCAGATTGAAGTGGATGCCTTGGGACGCGAGATCAAGGACCTCGGAAGCGTCGAGTCCTTCCCTGGAAATAACCTTACCCTGACGATTGACTTCGACCTTCAGAGGGTTGCGGAAGAGGCTTTTCAGGAAAAGACAGGAGCCCTTATTGCCATGGATCCCAAAAGCGGTCGGGTCTTGGCGATGGTGAGCAAGCCCTCTTTTGATCCTGACACCTTTGCGAGAAACATCTCCTCGGAAGAGTGGAAATCTCTCACGGAGAATCCTTTTTCTCCACTCCAGAATAAAGGGATTCAGGGCCAATATCCTCCTGGTTCTGTATTCAAAATCATTACCGCCATTGCGGGTCTGGAAACGGGAGTCATCACCCCGAATACCCAGTTGACTTGCAAAGGTGTCTACCCTTATGGAAATCGGGATTTCCGATGCTATAAAGAGGGAGGGCATGGGACGATTAACCTTCATCGGGCCATCGTCGAATCGTGTGATATCTATTTCTATCAGGTGGGACTAAAAGTAGGCGTTGACGCCATTGCTCACTATGCCCAGGAGTTCGGATTAGGGGGTCTTACTGGGATCGCCCTTCCCCATGAAAAGTCAGGAATCGTTCCCTCCACTTCTTGGAAGAAGAGGCGGTTAGGGGCCCCTTGGTATAGTGGTGAAACCCTGTCTTTGGCGGTTGGACAGGGATACATTAATGCCACACCCCTTCAACTCCTGATGCTCATTTCAGCGGTCGCCAACGGAGGGAAGCTTTACCTTCCACAGGTGGTGGAAAAAGTAGAAGACATCTATGGAAACACATTGAAAGATTATCCCCCGGTAGAAGTCGCTCGGGTGGACATCTCTGAGAAGACACTCCATTTCATTCAGGAAGCTCTGATGGGAGCGGTCAACGACCCTCATGGAACAGGATGGGCTTGCGCCCTCAAGGATTTCAAAGTCGCAGGGAAGACCGGAACGGCCCAGGTGATCAAGATGGCGCAAGATTTCAAAAAGGGAGATATGGATCGAATGCCTCTGAAGTTTAAGGATCATGCTTGGTTCGTTGCCTATGCCCCTTTTGAAGATCCCATCATCGCAGTGGTGGTCCTGGTGGAACATGGAGGCTATGGAGGGGCAGCCGCCGCTCCCATTGCCAAAAGGGTGATTGAGAAATATCTCGCTCCGGAACAGGTCGCTCCTTCCAAGGTGGCGAGCAGTTCGATGGAATCCGACTAGAAGGAGACAAGGTGGTTCGGGATGCCTTGGTGTCTGGTGAACTCAATAAACTCAAGGAACCGTGTCAACCCATATGATTGATCGACGCCTCTTCATCCATTTCGATTGGACGCTGCTGGGGTTGGTCCTTATCCTCGCCTCCATCGGGATTCTCAACCTTTACAGCATCACTGCCGACTGGACGGTCTCCGGCACACCGGTCTATCTCAAGCAGACCTTCTGGCTGCTCATCGGCCTGGTATTGATGATCACGATCGCTTTTGTCGAATACCGCTTTTACTCGGACTTCGCCTATATCGTCTATTCTGTTGCGCTGTTCTTTCTCGTAGGGGTGTTAGCCTATGGCATCATCACCTCTGGAGCCCAGAGGTGGATCAAGATCGGATTTATTAATTTCCAACCTTCTGAATTGGTCAAGATCTCGTTCATTTTGGCCCTGGCAAAGTTTTTTCATAGGCCTCCAGGTCGGGAGGGATATTCCTTGAAGCATCTGGCTTTTCCCTTCCTTCTCCTCATAATCCCCATGATTCTGATTCTGAAACAACCCGATCTGGGAACGGCCATCATTCTTCTCCTGGTCTTTTTCTCCACCCTTCTGTTCGTGAAAATCCGCTGGTCTTCATTACTCGCCATCGTCATCGTGGGAGCCTCCATCTTGCCTCTCGTCTGGCGGTTTCTGAAGGAGTATCAGAAGAAGCGGATCATCACCTTCTTCAATCCAGATCTCGATCCCTTGGGTGCTGGCTATCATCTCATTCAATCAAAGATCGCGGTTGGATCCGGAGGGATTATGGGGAAGGGCTTTATGAATGGGACGCAGTGCAAACTTGGGTTTCTCCCCGAGCAACAGACCGACTTTATCTTCTCTGTTATAGGGGAGGAATGGGGTCTGATCGGGTCCCTGTTGGTCATGCTTCTCTACTTTTCCTTGATTATGTGGGGGCTCCGGATTGCGGTCCAGGCCAAAGACCGGTTTGGTGCGGTCCTCTCCTTCGGGGTGGTGGCCATCCTCTTCTGGCACGTCTTCATCAATATCGCGATGGTACTGGGCTTAATGCCGGTGGTGGGAATTCCTCTTCCTTTGCTCAGTTATGGCGGGTCCTTCCTTGTTTCTACTTTGATCGGAATCGGGCTCCTTCTCAATGTGAGTATGAGGAGATATCTTTTCTAAATTCAAGTTCGGAGTAATTAGTTCGGAGTTCGGAGTTTTCTGTCTTGATCTTTCGCTCCGAACTCATAACTCCGAACTCATTACTCATTAGAACGGGACCTCATCGTCGGATCCGGGGGGGGGTGACTCTTGATCGGTATCCGGATACTTTTCGGCGAGGACCGCTTCGGCGGGACCTCCTGGCGCTCCCAGCATCTGCATCCGAGCTGCGACAATTTCAGTGGTTGACCTCTTGTTTCCGTCCTTGTCTTCCCATGTTCGAGTTCGAAGCCGACCTTCGATATAGACCTGTTTCCCCTTATTAAGATATTCCCCGCATATCTCGGCCAATCGACCAAAAGCGACAATCCTGTGCCATTCGGTGCTGGCGGTCTTTTCCCCAGACCGACTGACCCGATTTTCTGTCGTGGCCATTCGGAAATTGGCAACGGTCGTCCCGCTGCTTAAATACTTCACCTCAGGATCTGCCCCCAAATTACCGATAAGAATGACTTTATTCACTCCAGCCATAAATCCCTCCTCCCTTTAAACATCTCCCCTTCAGTCTACCTGCAGGTTACCATTTCTAAAACCTCATTTCAAGAAGAAGATATTGACGGAGCATGGATTTTGTTTTAGCCTTTTAGTGTGCCTCTGATAGGAGAACGGATGTGAAAAAGAGCATCGGCCTTCTTTTGGTAATCCTGGCGATGGTTCCTTTTATCATCACCTCCGTTATGGCCCAAGATCAGTCTTCCGCATCTTCTCAAATCTCCTCCGCTTGCGATTCCTTTGGAGTGGTGAAATCTCTAGTGGAGAGGAAAGCCCCTTCTTTTTGCTTGAAAACTTTGGACGGGAACCAGGTCATTCTCAATGACCTCAAGGGAAAACACATTTTGTTAAAGTTTTGGGCCACCTGGTGTCCTAGCTGCGTGGAAGAGCTTCCGATGATGGAAAAATTCTCCGAAGGAAGGAAAGATCAGCTGGTCATTCTCCTTGCTGCTATTGATGGGGAAAAGGAGAAAAAAGTCCAGCGCCTCATTAAAGAGAAGAAAGTTACCCTACCTGTTCTGTTAGATCCCAAAGCCAAAACAGCCCGATCCTATGGAGTCAATTTTATTCCTGTATCGTTTCTCATCAGCCAGGAAGGGTTGATTGTAGGCACTGTGGTCGGTGAGAGAGACTGGGTTTCACCAAAGGCTTGGTCTGCAGTCAAAGAACTTTTCGACCTTCGTTGACAAATCCCCCCTTTTTCGTATAATATTTTTTGTGTTTCAGTCACGAGCAGGAGTTTTTTGTGAAATATCTCTACAAAACAGAAAATTATTCCATACCGCCACGGCTCATCTTCATTCCCCTCAAAGAGACCATCGTCTTTCCTTATGTGGTGGCCCCTCTCTTTTTTCAATCGGATGATGTCCTCAACCTGTTGAACAAGGTGATCCTGGAGAACAGCCTGGTTGGGTGTGTGGGCCAGCGGGACCCGAACGTGAAAGACCCCAAGCCCAAAGACCTTCTCTCGGTAGGAACAGTTTGTAAAATTCTTCAATTGGTCAAGTTGCCGAATAAAGGGATGAAGATCTTTGTGGAAGGTCTTTCAAGGGTCTTCCTCCACAACATTACCCAGGAGGCCCATTTTCTTAAGGCAGATATCAAAGAGGTGAGTGAACCCCAGGAGAGAACCGTTCTTTCCGAAACCCTTGTTCAAAGCATCGGAACGCTCTTCAAAATTTCCCTTTCCATGGGGAGGCCGCTTCCCGAAGAGGTGCTGAGGACCCTGGATAAGATTGATCATCCAGGCCGACTCGCTGATCTGATTGCCATTACCCTTCATCTGGGAATCAAAGAGCAGCAGGAGATTTTCGAAACCATCGATCCCATGGACCGTTTGAAAAAGGTCTATGACCACTTGAGTCGAGAAGTCCAGTCCTTCTCCGTCAGGCCTCATCCGTTGGTCCATTCGGGTAAGGAGACAGGAAAATTCCAGAAGGAACATGCCTTCCGCCCCTCCATGAGGGGAGGGAAGGAGATGGCTGAGGAGGACCCCGGTCTGGCAGAGATTTACGAACTTCGAGAAAAGGTTCGAAATGCTGGTATGCCTCAGAAGGTGGAAGAGATTGCTAACAAGGAGATTAATCGACTGGAACGGATGAATCCGATCTCTGCGGAATACACGGTCTCCAGAACCTACCTCGACTACCTCGTCACCGTGCCATGGAATAAGAAGACCGTGGATAACCTGGATCTCAACCGGGCCCGCACCGTTCTTGATGAGGACCATTACGATCTTGAAAAGGTCAAGGATCGGATCTTGGAATTTCTGGCCGTAAAGAAATTGAAGGATCCCATGAAGGGTCCCATCCTCTGCTTTGTCGGCCCTCCCGGAGTAGGCAAGACGTCCCTGGGGCGCTCCATAGCCCGAGCTCTGGAGAGAAAGTTCATCCGGATCTCTCTGGGAGGGGTAAGAGACGAAGCGGAGATTCGGGGACACCGGCGAACCTATGTGGGAGCCCTTCCTGGCCGGATCATTCAAGAGATCAGAAGGACCGAAACTTCGAACCCGGTGTTCATGCTCGACGAAGTGGATAAAGTGGGTACGGATGTGCGAGGGGACCCGGCGGCCGCGCTTCTCGAGGCCCTCGACCCTGAACAGAATTTTTCCTTTACGGATCATTATCTGGATGTGCCCTTCGATCTCTCCCATGTCCTTTTCATTACGACGGCCAATACCCTCGCTCCCATTCCCCCGGCCCTGCTGGATCGGATGGAGGTGATCCATCTGTCAGGTTATACGGAGGAGGAAAAAGAAAAAATCGCCTTTCAATTTCTGATTCCCCACCAAAAAGAGGAGAATGGTTTGAAGGATCATCCCCTCACCTTCACCCAGGAAGCGGTTTATAAAATCATCCGGGAATATACGCGGGAAGCAGGGGTTCGAAATTTAGAGCGGGAGATCGCCACCCTCTGCCGGAAAGTGGCGAAAGGCGTGGCCATGGGGAATGCCTCCAAGGAGGTCATGGATGAGGCCCTCGTGGAAGAGTTCCTGGGCCCCCGGAAATTCTTTCGTGAAGTCGCTCAGGAGAAAGACCGTATTGGCGTGGCGACCGGGTTAGCCTGGACGGAGAATGGAGGCGATATTCTCTTTATTGAAGCCTCTAAGATGAAAGGGGACAAAGGTCTCATCCTCACGGGCTCTCTCGGAGAAGTGATGAAGGAATCCGCGCAGGCGGCTCTCTCTTTTATTCGAAGCAATGCCCATTCCCTTCGACTTGCTGAAAATTTTTACCAAGAATGCGATCTTCATATCCACGTTCCAGCCGGGGCAACTCCGAAGGATGGGCCTTCTGCCGGGATTACCATTGCCATCGCCATTCTTTCTCTCTTGAAGGAGAAGGCCGTTCCCCATGAGGTTGCCATGACGGGGGAATTGACCTTAAGCGGCAGGGTCCTTCCGGTCGGCGGGATCAAGGAGAAAGTCCTTGCGGCTCGAAGGGCGGGAGTGAAGACGGTAATCCTCCCCAAAAAGAATGAAGAAAATCTCAGTGACATTCCTGACTATATCAAGAGGGAGATGAACCTGGTCTTGGTGGAACACTTCCAAGAGGTCATTGATCTGACCCTCCCCTAACCATAGGTGGGCATTGGGCCTAAGCGAGACAGCAAATTGCAAGAATCATCTCCTTGTTCTTAAGGTAAGCACCAAATCACAAGCACCAAATCCCAAACAAATTCCAATGACCAAAATTCGAAGTTCCAAACAAGAGTTTCGGTCATTGGATATTGGTGCTTGGAATTTATTTGAAATTTGGAAACTGGGATTTGTAATTTATAAGGATGGTCTCTTTTAAATCTGGTTTCATCTCCATTCTGGGAAGGCCCAATGTCGGAAAATCGACTCTTTTCAACCGCATCCTGGGCGAAAAGATTGCCATTGTCGCTGAAAAACCCCAGACCACACGAAACCGGATTCTCGGCATCAAACATGTCGAAGGAGGTCAAATGATCTTCCTCGATACCCCTGGACTCCATAAAGGACGATCCGCCTTGAACCAACGAATGGTCCAAACGGCTATTGCCTCAAGCCGAGAGGCCGATGTCCTCCTTTTCGTTATTGAGGCAACATCTCCTCTCATCGAAGTGGATCGGCAGATGATCGAATCCCTCAAAGGAAGCCAGGGGGTCCCTTTTCTCATCATCAATAAGATCGATTGTGTGAAGAAAGAGACGCTTCTGCCCATCATCGATCGATATCAAAAGCTTCATCCCTTTCAAGCCATTTTCCCGATCTCGGCGATTAAGGGAGAAGGGGTAGAGATCCTGTTGGAGGAAATCATGGAGGCCCTTCCGGAATCTCCCCCCTATTATCCGGAAGACATGATCACCG
>CAYMJV010000052.1:0-21481 GCA_964390545.1 uncultured Syntrophaceae bacterium | reverse complement strand
CGGGGCTGAGAAAGGAACCAAAGGGGAAAGGAGAGATTATGGAAGAAAAACAATTCAAGGAAATAATCAAATTTGCTATTGATAAGGAGATCAGAGCTTATGATTTCTATACGAGTGCAAGTCAAGCAGCAAAATTTTCGGGTGCTAAAGAGCTCTTTGTGGATTTATCAAAGGAAGAGGTGGGGCATCGGAAACTGCTCGAGAAGCTTGATATGGAAAAGATAACCAAGGTAAGGATTGAGCCTGTCCCCAATTTAAAAATAAGTGATTATATGGTCGATGTGGAGTTTAAGCCCGACCTCTCCTATGCGGATATCCTCCGGGCAGCCATGAAGATGGAAGAACGATCTCTCAAACTCTATACCGATATGAAGGAATCAAACAAGGACAAAGATTTGAATAAACTCTTCACATTATTAGCCAATGAAGAGGCCAAGCACAAACTGAGATTGGAAAAGATCTACGATGAAGAAATATTAAGATAAGCACCAAATCCCAAGCACCAAATCTCAAATAAATTCCAATTACCCAAATTCGAAACAAAACATTTTTTGGTCATTGGAAAATTGGAATTTGAGACTTATTTGGGATTTGGAATTTGTGATTTGGGATTTTAGACACTATGTGGTATGCCCTATGCGTTTCTAAATTTGAATTCAGAATCGGAGACGGAAATGGAAAAATGGAAATGTAAGATCTGCGGTTATATTTATGATCCGGAAAAAGGTGACTCTGACGGAAATATTCCTCCAGACACCCCCTTCAATAAAGTGCCTGACGACTGGGTTTGTCCGGTTTGCGGGGCGCCGAAAGATATGTTCGAAAAGGCCTAAAGGGAATAATAGGCTCTTTTTAACATCTGGTCATCCCTGATCGTCTTTCGAATCATCTCGAGATCTTTTTCGTCAAGTAATATCTTCCTGTGAATTCCCTCGAAATGTTCTTCGCTAGCTTTCTAGAAATTGAGCATCGCGAAGCTAACGGGGTCGGCTCATCGCCCTCTTGCAGCGATATAGAATAGAAAGGACTTCGAAGGGTTGTTCGATTTCAGGGAAAGTCGGAACTCCGAGGGGTTCGAGAAATTCTTTGCATTCATCCATGGATTGCTTCTCTGCACTAAAGCTAACCAAGATAGGTTTATCCGGGAACTTCTTAGCCAATTCTATAATGAAATCGAAAGGCGGGACACCCGTGTCCTTAGTGAGCATGAGAATTGGAACGACTGCATCAATGTTAGGATCTTTAAGCACAGCCTCCATGCCTTCTCGATATGCAAACTCAGCCCCGTGGGCTGTGGCGGACGGCCAGATGTCAACAGGGTTCCGCATACGGATGAAAGGAGGGCTGATCTCTTGAAGCCTCTGAACGGTCTCCTTCTCCAATTCTGGTACCTCGAGGCCAAGACGCGTGCAAAGGTCCGAGAGAACCACTAACATTGCCCCAGAAGGTGCCGAGAAACTGACCCGGTTCCCTTTTGGTAAAGGCAACATCGATAGTGCTTTTCCTGCAAGGATCAGGTGGGTATAATCATGAATCCGAACGATCCCAGCCTGGCGAATCAGCCCGTCAATAAGGCGGTCCTCTGCAGCCATGGCAGCCGTATGAGCGACGGCAGCGTGCTTGCCAGCCTCTGTGACACCCCCCTTCAGTAAGACAACAGGCTTTCGTCGGGTCACCTCTCGTGCTACCTCTAAAAAGCGTCTCGGCTTTTTTAAGCTTTCAAGGTACATGATGATCGCACTCGTTTCTGGATCATCCCCCAAGTACTCAAGCGCTTCACTCTCTTCTATGTCTATCTTATTTCCAAGACCAATCACGCGTGAGACCCCAAAATGCTCAGCGGTCAGGATATATTTCATCGTGTGAGTGGCAAAGTTTCCAGTTTGTGCAATATAGGAGATCTTCCCACGACGTATCTTCCCCTGGGGAAACAAGGACGATGTGAAGTGATGGGGGGTTGAGGTGTGGCCCGACGTATTGGGCCCCAAAGCACGAATCCCTTTCTCTCGAATGAGGGTAGTTAGCTCCTGCTGGATCTCCGTCCCATATTCATCGACTTCAGCAAAACCACCTGCCTGGAGCACAGCATGCTTGATGCCTTTTTCAGCACACTCTCGAAGGGCTCGTGGAGTCTCTTTTGCGGGGAGGATAATGATCGCCAAATCAATTCCTTCCGGCAAGCTGGCAATGGAGGAATGCACGGGTATTCCCAGGATTTCCCCGCCCTTCGGGTTGACCAAAAAGAGTTTCCCCTTATAGTCATTGGCCAGGATGTTTTGTATGACGACGTTTCCAGACTTGCCGGGAGTAGCGGAGGCTCCAATGACAACAACACTATCAGGTTCGAAAAACGCAGAAAAATTCCCTTTCATCATCCATTCTCCATACCATTGCCCCTCACCCTCCCCTCTCCCCGCTGGGGAGAGGGATGGGGTGAGGGGCTCATTTGACAGGGGGTATTAAGGGTGAACACAAATGGAGCTCAGGGGTCAATGGTTCCAGCGGACTTCAGGACGATGAGGGCATCCACTGAAACAGGTTTGCCGTTTTGCCGAATTTTTAAGGGATTGATGTCAACCCCGGCCACGTCCTCATATTGAAGTCCTATTTCACCAAGAGCTACCAGAGTTTGAGAAAGTACCTCCAGGTCAACGGCGTATTCTCCCCTAAAGGGTTCGAGGATCTTTCGGCTCCGAATTTCTTGGATCATTTCCTTGGCATCCCAAGAGGTCAGAGGAGCAATTCGGAAGACAACATCTTCAAGAACTTCGGTGAGCACCCCTCCAAGACCGAACATGACGCATGGACCCAATTGGGAATCCTTTGTCAGGCCACAGACAAGTTCTCGGTGACCCAGTACCATTTCTTGAACCAACAGGGCTTCACATCCATTAATCTTAAGAAGACGTTGGCCCTCTTTCTTAACCTCTCCTTTTCCTCTGAGATTTAAAACAACGCCCCCTGCCTCAGTCTTGTGAGTCAGATGGGTTCCGCATGCTTTTAGGACGACAGGAAAACCGATCTTTATGGCTTCACTCGCGGCTGAATCAGCATCATACACAATGGTTTCCTGGCAAACCGGAATCCCGAAGTATGAGAGAAACCGTTTTGAATCATACTCACTTAGAGCTGATTGACCTTTTGCTAAGGCCTCTTGAATTAAATTCGATGAATTTTTCATTCTAGGTCATTCCATCCATGTCGTATATCCCCCATCCTTTATCTGATCGCGAATTCAATGTCAAGGGATCACGCCGGACTCCAAAGGTTTTTGGCTCATATCACTTTCTAATCCTTTTCATTCCTGAGAAAGATCAAGAAGAAGAACAGACACTATGTGCTTTTCTTTAAAGTCTGATTCAGCGCAAGGCTCTGGAGTTTTGCCAAATTTTCCTGTTTCTTCTGAGCCATTTTTCGAAAAATCCTGGCCACTTCAGGAAGGGGTACTTTGATGGATACATCACTAAAGAACTTCTTCTCTCTCTCCTCCAGGATCAAAGCAGCCCTTAATAAATCAGCATCCTCCATGGGGTCAACGACCTTTAGGTCGACCCCATAATCTTCCTGGTGAAGTCCAGCAATGGGTTCCAGGATCATCTCCGTCACATTCTCCCGCCGTGTCTTCTCCATGAGGGAGTGACTTTTTCCTTCCTCTGCTGATAAAACCTGCAAAACCTCTCTCAGGGTAAGGTCTTTGGCCTTTTGGGCCAAGGTCTTATAGATCTCCCCGGTTTGTCCTGTGATTTCTGCGGCAAACCCCATAATCGCTCCAAATGTGGTCAGAGTCATTCCCGGCTTCTCCTTGAATTCTACCTTTTTATTTACGGATTTCTATCTCGCTATGCCTGCCTGCGGTAGGCAGGCGCTATGCTCCATGCGCTTTGCAATACAATGTTAAGTCCACCGCTGAATGACAACTTTTGTATCTGTAAAGAACTGAAAGACTTCTCTTCCGTGACCTTTGATATCTCCGAAGAAGGAACCCTTTGCCCCGCCAAAGGGGAAGAACGACATCGGTGCGGCAATGCCAAGGTTGATTCCCATCATGCTGGCTACGGCACGGTACTTGAATTCCCTGGCCGTTTTGCCATTCGTAGTATAGAGACAGGCCGCATTTCCGTATTCACTGTTTTCGATCAATTTCAGACCTTCATCCAGATTCTTGACATGAATGAGGGCGACAACAGGTCCGAAGATCTCCTCCTTCGCAATAGCCATCTCTGGATGAACCTCATCGAAGACCGTAGGGCCAACATAAAAACCGTTTGGATATCCGTCGACCTTTATTTTCCGGCCGTCCAGAATCAGCTTCGCCCCTTCCTTTATTCCCTTCTCAATATATCCCAAGACCTTATCTTTATGTCTCTTGGAAACCACAGGGCCCATCTGAATCCCTTCTTCAAGCCCATTCCCAACCTTTAGCGCCTTAGCTGCAGCAACAAATTTTTCCTTGAGTTCTTTATAGACATCTCCAACGGCAACCAGGACTGAACCTGAAAGGCATCGCTCCCCAGCACACCCATAAAATGAGGTAATCATGGATGGCATGCTTCTATCCAATTCGGCATCCGCCATCACCAGGACAAAGTTCTTCGCCCCACCCAATGCTTGAACACGCTTTCCCGTCTCTCCACATGCTTTATAAACATATCGAGCAGTGGCACTTTGACCAACGAAAGAGATCCCCTTAATATCGGGATGATAAAGCATCCCGTTCACAGCATCCCTCGCTCCATGGACCATGTTAATAACCCCCTCGGGAAAACCGCATTCATCGATGACTTCAAAGATCCGAGTCTGGGTCATGGGCACCTGTTCCGAGGGCTTTACAATATATGTATTCCCACAGACAACGGCATAGGGCATGAACCACCAGGGCACCATGGCTGGAAAATTAAACGGAGCGATCACCCCGAAGACGCCAACGGGCTGACGCTCGGCGGTGCAGTCAATCCCCTGCGCAATATCCTCTAAATTATATCCTGTCATCATGGTCGTGACCCCTGTGGCATGCTCCACGTTCTCGATCATCCGGCGAACTTCACCTCTCGACTCATCCAGGGTCTTTCCCTCTTCAGTGACTAAGGTTCGAGCGATGTCTTCAAAGGCATTCTCAAAGAGGTCTTTGAGTTTGAAAAAGTATCTGGCTCGTGTCAGAGGAGGCGTGCATCTCCATTCCCAGTAAGCCTTCTTGGCCGCCTGGACCGCTCTATCAATATCTTCTGCCGTAGAAAAAGGAACCTCCCCGATCTTCTCCCCAGAGGCAGGACACCATACCTCTCCATACTCTTTTGTCCTGGGATCGACCCACTCTCCATTCACATAATTTTTGACCCTCTTCATCTTTCAGCTCCTCTTTTTTGTCTGTCGACCCCCCGTCCCCTCGAGAGAGAATGGGGTATTTTTTCTCATCTCGCCTCAATCCTCTCAGTGAAGAAACCTACTTGCTTGATTAGATCCAGATCATGAACAACAATGGAGGGCGTTTTGAATAGATTGAGGTTACGTCATCATTCTCCTCATCCTCGCAAAAGGGTATAACTCCTACACGCAAGGATAACCAGCTTCACTTAATATAACACAGAATTTTTGTCAAAGTATTTTCAAGAAAGAAAAAGTCTTGATTTACTCCAAACACCAATACTATACTTTTTGAGTCCTCATTCCACCTATGAATCATCAGAATTCAAAATCGATTAGACCTCTTTTGATACTTCGACGGCTCCAAACCTTGGCCGTTAGGACGAGGTCAAAAGCGCCGCTCAGTATCAACCCTGAGCAAACCCCGGGCTTTAGACCGGGGATAGTCGAAGGGTTGATTTTTTCCACTCTCTCCGCCCTTTTCATCCTTTCTATGTTCTACCGCGTCTCCAATGCGGTCATTGCCCCTAATCTCATCCAGGATTTAGGCCTCAATGCCGAAACCCTTGGGATCCTTGGAGGGGCTTACTTCTACTCCTTTGCTCTGCTCCAGATTCCAATGGGACCCATGCTTGATCGGATCGGACCCCGCATCATCATCGCATCCTTTTCATTCATGGGAGCCTTGGGTGCCTTCCTCTTTGCCTTCGGAACGTCCTTTACCTCAGCCCTTCTGGGAAGGATCCTCATAGGGGTAGGAATGTCCTCTGTCTTGATGGGCTCTTTCAAAGTTCTTGTCCTTCGATTCTCGCCCGACAGATTTGCTACCCTTGTGGGCATCCTCCTCTCCATTGGAACACTGGGTAATATTCTGGCTGCTTCTCCATTAGCCTATCTTACCTCCAACATTGGATGGAGAATGACTTTCATCCTTGCGGGTGTGATCACTGTTCTCTTAGCCTTTTTAATCTTTTGGGTTTTAAAAGGGGAAAAAAGAACCGAAGATCATCGATCCCCATCCCCATCCAAACCTGAAATCGGGGTCCTTTCTTCGATGCGGCTGATCCTGGGCTCCCTGGTCTTCTGGCAGATAGGTGTGGTAGCCTTTTTCAGATACGGAACCTTTGTCAGTCTCCAGGGCTTATGGCTGGGCCCTTTTTTGATCGATACAGAGGGATACTCTCCTGTCCAAACAGGAAATCTTCTCATCTTCTTAGCCATAGGAATAATTGTGGGAGGCCCGATAGCAGGCCGCCTCTCCGATCGCATCCTCAGAGCGAGAAAGGGAATTGCTCTCTGGGGATTGGTCCTCTATGCACTCAGTCTTTTTCCACTGGTAGGCGTATTGAATATTGAGAGCCGTTATCTATATGGATTCCTCTTCTTTCTCATGGGTCTCTTTAGCAGTTTTGGAATGATCATCTACTCTCATGCCAAAGAACTTTTTCCCATCTCGATCTCAGGAACCATCATGACATTGGTAAATTTTTTTACCATGGCAGGTGCTGCCATCTTCATGCCCCTCCTTGGAAGGGTTGTGGAATCCTTTCCAAAGACCAATCATGCATATCCCGCCGAAGCCTATCACCTCGCCTTTCTCATCTGCTTCCTGGGTATGTCCGCCAGTGTGATCTTTTATGCATTCTCGAAACGGGAGAAAACGCAGAGCGCATAGCGCATAGCGCTTAGTCCCCTCTTCCCCCCCTTTAGAAAAGGGGGGTGGGGGGGATTTGATTTTCCACGCTATGCCCTATGCCCTATGCTACTTCTCGGTGGGGAAGGTCATCTGGCCTCCGTAATAGCCGAGAAGACCGACGATTGGAGTGAGAAGGATCATGAGGATAAAATAGAGGGGGTTCGTTATGGCAGGGTTCGACCCTCGCCAGAAAATCAGGATAATTTCAAGAATGAGAAGAAGGATTGAGAGTTGAATTTTTCTCTTCACAAAAAGAGTAAGTTTCAGTCGGTAATTGACCCACCAGGTGAAAAGACCCGTTACCATGGCAAAGGGTGAAGAGATCGCTCCAAGGATGAGAAGGTAAAAACTCGTGATTTCGAAGGCAGGTTTCTTAAAGAGGAGATGGAGGAGAATGAAAAGAGAGGACCCCATTAAGAAGGCAAGAGGGAAGTGGACGATCATGGGATGAGGATGGCGCCTGGCCGTGGGGAATCTTTGGAGAAGATCCTGAAGCACAGGTGGAAGGTGCTTTAATTCTTCTGGAGGTCCCTTTTTGAGGATTCCGACCTGGGGATACCGCTCAAACACTTCCGGTCCATGGGGGGCAGCAGAAATCTCACCGGTGAGATCCTTCCCAGAGGGATGCCTGTTCATGTGAAGACCTGAAGACCAGAGAGGACTCTTGGAGACATCATAGACCTTCCCATCAAAAGCAATGTAAACAGGCTTTCCGTCTTTTCCATTAAGCGTTAGTAGTTCTTCAGATGTAAATTCTTTCATTTTATTTTCTTGCTCCTCCCTCTGCCCTGTTGGATCACCCCTCCCCCCTCGGAGACTGTGCCACAATCCGTAATACCGAGCGATTGTCATTCTGAGCGGAGCGAAGAATCTAATAATTACAACAGGGAAAAAATCCGAGATTCTTCGGCTGACGCCTCAGAATGACATTACAGCACAGCCCCTTGAAGGGAGGGGAAGGGTAGAGGGGCGATTTCCTACTTCGTCTTCCTTCCTAAAATGTTTTTGTCGCCGCGCTCTATGCCCTATTTAATCCCCCCCTCGGTTTCGAGTCGTACCGACTTTAGCAAAGGGGGGAGAGGGGGGATTTTTATTTTTTCTTAAGAGGAGCTTTGGGGCCGGCAAATTCAGCAATGATATAGACCAATGCCCAACGCTCCTGTTCAGAAAGCTGGTCCCATTTCACCATCGAAGTATTCGGGATTCCCTTCGTAATCACGTCAAAGATCTTACTCATGTCTCCCTTCGTGATGGGCCATTGTTTTAATGCCAGGGCAAAGTTTGTAGGTGCTGGTGTGAGAGCACCCCCAAGTTGACCCTTTCCATCCCCTTTGGGGCCGTGGCATGTAGTGCAATTCTGCTCATAGAGTTTTTTCCCCTGGCTCAATAACTCAGGAGTTTTCTTGGGAGGTTTTGGGGCCTGACCAAAGACCCATTGGGATGTAAGAATGAAAAGGATTCCAGCGATCATCCATACCCACTTTTTCATTTTATCCTCCCCTTCTAATTTCAAATTTCGGAATTTAGCAGGATGCTAAGAAAGTCTCTTTTCCTGTCATTCTGAGCGAAGCGAAGAATCTTAGCTTCAATGCGTCAGTATCTTATGAGATTCTTCGTCGCCTACGGCTCCTCAGAATGACATATTCTGGGTTTTTTCGACACCGTGTTAGATTTCAGATTTTTTCAATCCCTGCCTGCGGCAGGCAGGTGCTATCTGCCATTTACTATCTTCTCCTTCTCTTTTTCTTTCTCCATTTCCCAGATGGAGATCACTGGAAAAAACTTTGAGAAGAGGACGATTGCCAAAATAAACCCTGCAGAGAGACCGGCCATCATAGACCACTCCACCCATGAAGGCATATAGGCGCCTCGTTCGTAGGGAAGTCTAGGCTCGCTCAGCGTAGGGATGATGATCAAGTAGCGCTCTAACCACATCCCAATCAGGATAGAGATGGAGGCAATCGAAGTTCCCCAGATCGTCCGGGTTCTCTTTATGGCGAGAATGGGAAACGGAATGACGAAACAGAAGAGAACCATCAGCCAGAACATCATAGAATATTTCCCCGTGATCTTCACCCAAAAGACGGCCAGCTCATGGGTCCCTCCGCCATAGAGAGTCGTGAGGTATTCTGCAAAAGTGAAATAGAACCAGAGAAGTGTCATGGTGAGCAGAAGGAGCCCCATATTATTAAAATGAAGGGGTTGGAGGTATTGCTCCAAATGATAGACCCTCCGTAAGATGGCTGCTACAAGAATGATGGTCGCAATTCCAGAGTAGATCGCGCCAGTCACGAAGTACGGCCCAAAGATGGTGGAGTGCCACATGGGCTGAGTTTGCATTCCAAAAACCCAGGAGACCACCGTGTGGACGCTCACGGCAATGGGAATCACAGCAATGCACAGGAAGCCAATAGCCCTTCTTAAGACCTTCTCTTGCCTTTCTGTTCCAGTCCATCCTAAGGATAACAGTTTGTAAAACGATCGCCGTCCGGTGACCCTATCCCTTAGAATGGCAATATCAGGGATCATGAGGACGTATAGGAACACAACGCTGGTTATGAAATAGGTCATGATGCAGGTGAAATCCCACAAGAGGGGTGATTTGAATTGGGCATGGAGGCCCACCCAATAGAATCGAGCGGATCGACCCAGATCAAAAAGGATGTTCGTAGGACCTGCGGCTAAGGCAAACACGGTTACCATCTCTGCGGCACGTGTGATTGGCGTTCTCCATCCTGCATTGGTGATCCTCAAGATGGCCGAGATGAGCGTCCCTGCATGACTGATCCCGATAAAGAAGACAAAATTGACAAGATAAAGGGTCCAAGACATGGGATGGCCCATTCCCGTTACCCCAAGACCCCAAACATACTGCCAACCAAAGGCAAAGAAAGACCACAGGAAGATAATCGAAAGAGGAATCACTGTGATCCAGAAAGGCCATCCTGCGCGAGTCAGGGGTTCCACGATTGGATGATATTTTCGGGCAATGGTCTCACTATCCATCTTGCCATTCCCCTTCTTTGAGATAAAAGACTTTCGGTTCTGTCGCTAAATCCTCAAGCAGGCGAAAGGCTCGTCGGCTCTTGGAGAGCTTGGAAACTTGACTCTTTGGATCATTGAGATCTCCAAAATAAAGGGCCTCACTCGGACAGGTTTCCACACAAGCCGGAATCACTTCACCATCACGAATTCCTCGTTTCTCCTTTTTCGCTTTCTCCTTCGCTCTCCGAATCCTCTGGATGCAGAAGTTACACTTCTCGGTGATTCCTTTTCTTCGTCGGTAAACATCCGGATTGAGCCCCTTCTTATACTCCGGTGGCCACGAAGGAGCATGCCAGTTGAAATATCGCACCGTGTATGGGCAGTTGGAGATGCACATCCGAACCCCGATGCATCTGGGATAGACCTGCGCCACAATCCCTTCAGGGTTTTTGTAAGTCGCTGCCACGGGACAGACGATGGTACACGGTGGATGATCACAGTGCATGCAAGGCATGGGAAGAAAGTGCATCTCCACATTGGGATAACTCCCTTTGACCTCAGAGACGAGGTTCATCCAGAACTTTGCCCTTCCCAGTTTGGTCTGTTTCTCTCCTGCAAAAGAGATATTATTTTCCTGGCGGCAGGCTACCACGCAAGCCTGACAACCTGTGCACTTATCGAGATCGATCACCATTCCCCAACGGTACATTAATCACCTCTTTTATTAAATCCCCCTTTGGAAAAGGGGGATAGAGGGGGATTTTACAAATTACAAATTATCCCAGATCTTTTCCATTACTCCATTTAAATTCTTAAAGACCTCTCGGTCTGAAAATCTGAAAATCTTCAACCCAATACTTCTAATGAAATGATCTCTTGCGTTATCTTTTTCTTTGGCCTCATCACTATAATGTTGACCACCATCGATTTCTATAACCAGCTTTCCCTTAGGACAGTAAAAATCAACAATAAAATTTCCTATAATCTTCTGCCGATAAAATTGATAACCTTTCATCTGTCTATTTCTGACCTTCGCCCATAATAATTTTTCTGCATCTGTCATATTCTTTCTGAGTTTTCTGGAATAATCTTTCAGTGATTTGTCACAAGGTATCATCTACTTCCTGCCAAATCCCCCCCAACCCCCCTTTGCTAAAGGGGGGGAAAAGAGGAAATTTATACTTTATAAATCTTCACCCTTGTTGAGAAGTGAGAGACGAATCCACCCAGGTAGTCATACTCTCTCACGAGAAGATTATTCGGGTTAATTCCTCTTCCCTCTGCCCAGCGACCATACGCCTTGTGACCTTGGCCGTAGGGGATGTTAATACACTTCGGGTCTGTCCCAGGGAAAAGTCTTGCCTTTGCTTTCAACTTCCCGGTCTTCGATTCCACCCAGATGAAATCCCCATCTTGAATCCCCATCGATTTTGCTGTCTCCGGATTGATTTCAACCCAGGAGTCCCATCTCTCCTTTAAATGGGGACCGAAGATTTCTTGAAGGAAAGGCTGATTAGCTCCTCTCCCTTCTGCTGTCGTCATCAATTTATAATGGATTAAATGAAAAGGATGCTCTTTCTCTTCTCCAATGGACCGGGGCTTTTCAAAATGAGGAAGGAAAACTTTATCTCCTCTTGCCTCAATCTTTAATTCCTTAAGAATTTGATCCAGTTCCTTTGAACTCTTTTTTGATGCATCCCCCAGTCCTTGCTCCATGGCAAGCGAATAGAACTCAAATTTCCCTGAAGGCGTTTT
This sequence comes from uncultured Syntrophaceae bacterium, assembly GCA_964390545.1. Lineage (GTDB taxonomy): Bacteria > Desulfobacterota > BSN033 > BSN033 > UBA1163 > CAYMJV01. The sequence continues at coordinate 9,684 of CAYMJV010000052.1, read as the reverse complement.
GAATCTTTTTCTCCATTCACCAAAGGGATATAAAGAATCCCACCAGCCCCCTCGATCGATCAAAGTCTTCCAGAACTCTTCAAAATCGTTTGTTTGAATAGAACCCCTTTTCGATGCAAAAACTCCTCTAACAGCATCCTTCAGGGCTTCTTGGAAATCTTTCCAGGGAAAAGATTTTGCGACGCCCCCACCTAAGCTTCTTGCCATCTGGATAATCACATCACCTGTATTGCGGGTATCGTAAAGAGGCTTCTCAAGCACCGGACTTCGCAATCCGAACATTGGGAATCCTAACCCTGGTTCTACATGGTCATCCTGCCACCGCTCCAAATAGGTTCCGTCGGGGAGAACAAGATCAGAATACAAGGTCGTTTCATCCCTGAAGGGTGAGAAACTAACGATAAACGGAATTTTCTCTAAGGCCTCTCGAAACCTTTCAGGTTCCGGGAGGCTGAAAAATGGGTTGGTGTAGTAGAGGCAGAGGACTTCGACAGGATAGGGCTTCCCTTTTTGAATCTGCTCAGGGAGAATGTAAGGAACCTCATCAGCAAAAGGGAAAGGCATTTTTCCAGCCCCATCAATTCGAGGCTGTGAGAGTCCCTTTTCTGCAACTGCATCTTTCTCTATGGAAGGCCATTTCTGAAATGGCGGCCGCCTCTGAAGCAGAAGGCCTCCTCGAGCATCAATTGAACCAACCAGGGCATTCAGGCTATCAATGGCCATCTGGCTATGGGTTCCGTTGGTCTGCATGCCAACCCCTCTCCCAGAGATGGCAATGGAAGGCCGATGAGATGAAAACTCCTGGGCGATCTGAACAATCGTTTCCTCGGGAATCCCTGTCAGGGACGAAACCTGTTTTGGAGAATATTCCTTGAGCACGAGGGTTTTAAAACCCATATGGATCTTTCCGTCAGCATCCTTCCAGTCTCCGAATCCAAATGTATATTGATCGATAAAATGTTGGTCGTATCTCTTCTCTTTGATCATCCAATGGGCGATCCCCAAAGCAAGTGCTCCGTCCGTTCCCGCGCGAATAGGAACCCACTGGTCTGACTTCGAAGCGGTGACGGAGAATCGAGGTTCAATCTGGACCAACTTTCCTCTGATTCCCGGCCTTCCTCTCCTCAAGAACCCATAACCCCAGAGGTTCCGAAGCGATGGTCTGGAGGCCTCAAGAAGACTTGCCCCAAAGGAGAGGACATAATTGACTTCCTCCCAATGAATTGCAAGAAAGTCTTTAGCCCCCATTGTGAAGAAATGGCCCTTCAGAATTCCCTCAGAGCCCCTTGCAGGGTTTCCGAGATGGTTGGGTGAACCATAGGCCTCCATAAATCGTGCCATCAAATCAGCCATATGACCGCGATACCGGCCTCCCATCACCACAAGACTTTGAGGTCTTCCTTTTTGGCGGAGGGTTTTCAACTTCTCCGTGACAAGACCGATTCCTTCCTCCCAAGAAATCTTTTCCCAATCCCCGTCCCCTCTCTTACCTTTCCTCTTTAAAGGGTGGCGGATTCGATCTGGATCGTAGAGAACTTGAAGCCCGGACTGGCCTTTTGGACAGAGACGGCCACGATTGATTGGATAATCCTTGATTCCTTCCAGCTTGACCGGCCAGTGGTTGACCGATCTGATCCGGAGACCACAGCCACTCGGGCACTGGAGACAGACACCGGTCGACCAGTACTCCTCGTAGGGAATCCATTCCCCTTCTTTCGGGAGGGCGCGGAGGAGTTCATCAGGCAGTGCCATCCCAAAGGTGGCCGCCCCAATCATCTTCAATAAATTTCTTCGAGAGATCTTCATCGCTTCTAAACCCGCAGAGCGCCCCCCACCCTCTCCCTCCCCCTCGAGGGGGGAGGGTTGGGGAGGGGGTGAGCCCTCTGCGCTCTGCGCTTTGCTCTATGCGGTTCAACTCGAGTGGCATGTGTAACAATCAACACTTGCTCCTCTTTTTTCGTGGCAGTCCAGACACCATTCCATATAGTTCCGGTCCACCATCTTTACGGGCCTCTCTTTCACACCTGTGAGGCCGTGACATATAGAACAATCCACACCGCTTTTGATGTGAGTCCAGTGGGGAAAGACGACAAATTTTGGTAGTTCATACATTCGCTGCCAAGGAATCTCCTTGCCTGCCTTCACATACTCAACAACTTTTAGCGCTTCCGGTCTCTTGCTCATTGCATCGGTTGAATGGCAGGCTCGACAGAGTTCGATATTCGGAATTCCAGCAGCGCGGTATCTTTCGACATAACGGTGGCAGAAGGTACAGTTCAAACTGACTGCTTCTTTGTGACGGATATGATTGAAGAGGATGGGCTGATCGACCGACACCCAGGCATAGATTGGAAAGATGGAGAAGAAGATCTTTTTCGTTTGAACTTCAAATCGATAGTAGGCAATGATGGGGAGAAGTAGGATTAAGAGAATCCCGATGAAAAGAGCAAGAAACTTCCTCATAACAATTAATCTATTTTATGGTTGTTGAATCTGTCAAGAAAAATGAATGAGATCTTTCAAAAATAGTATTCCATTTTCTTGATTTCAGCGTGTTGGGATGGTAATTTATAAAGAGGAGGAACATCATGGTATTGAAAATTCTTATCGGGTTGGTCGTTGGAGGACTTGCGGGGTTTTTGTTAAGCTATCTCACTCGATCCATCGGAAGCTCCTGAGCCTTCACTTGTAACCCATACATTTCTACCCCCTTGGGGGCTTTGGTAGGGTTACTCGTGGTCTTAGGGTAAGGCCTTCAAAATGCGGAATTCGGAATGTAGATTTCGGAATGAAGCTAGCTCACTCAATTGTGGAGTGCGGATTTCGGAATGCGGAATTAATACTTGAAGATAGGTTGCATGCCGAGACAGAATCGTATCAATACATTTCCGAAGGAAGCATAAGATAATTACAGTAGGTGATCCAAGGTAAGGAGGAACATCACCAGAAGGACATAAGCGTTAATGGAGTTGAAAGTGAGCCGAAAAGGAAATTCTGAATGATGACTCGTTAGAAGCATGAAAGCCTTCCACACCAACCAGATTCCCGCAATCAAGAGACTCACCTGAACCGCATAGAAGTTCACCAAACCGAAGAGAGGAAGTATCAAACAGGCCACAGCCGTGGCGAAGATCCATGCAAAGAGAATTCTTCTGAGTTGAGCCGCAGTGAAGATTCGGGTTAGGGAAGGGAATCCTGCCTTTTCGTAATCCTTCCCAAAGTCTAAAAGAAGAAGCCAGAAATGGGGAATCTGCCAGATGAAAAAGAAGAAGGCAACAGCCAATATCTGGGAGTCGAAAGGATGTCCTCCCCCGTGGACCCAGCCCAATATGGGTGGAATGGCCCCTACCAGTGCTCCGGGAATCACAGCAAAGGCGGTCTTTCTCTTCAGGGGCGTATAGATTCCATTGTACCAAAACACTGCGAAAGCCCCTAAACCCAGTACCATCCAATTTGTCCCGGCCATAAGAATGGAAGCACCTCCCAAGAGGAACCATAGAGATATTTTCAGAGCCGTGATGGGATGTAATCTCCTAGAAGGGAGGGGACGTCCCTGAGTTCTTTCCATCCATTGGTCATTCTTTCGCTCTTGATATTGATTGAGCGCACAGGAACCACACGCTAGAAAGAAGACTCCTGAGATGGCCGTCATCATTTCGCTGCTTAAACCTTGCTTCGCCAGGATGAAACCAGCGGAGGTAGAAAAGGCCGCGAAGAGAGCGATTCTGAATTTCGTCAGCTCTAAGATGATCTTCACCCAATGTTTCATAAGCCACGAACCGCCATCAGAATTGTAGGGCGTGATCCCCCTGCCTTCGCCGAAGCGGCTTCGCGCAGGCAGGCGATCACGCCTCTAAGTGGTGCGTTCGGGGAACGCACCCTACGATGTTCTGGAATTCCATTTATTACGTTAGTAATTTGCCAGTAAGAACTAAAGAAGTTATTTCAATTCCTTTATATAAGTGATGATCCCTTCTAACTCCTCATCGGTGATCAAACCCTTTTGGGATGGCATGATTGGTGGAAAACCTTTGACCACATCAGCGTTGGGCTCCATCAGGGATCTTTTGAGATAGTCTTCATTTGCCACCACCTGTCGCTCTTTTCCGTCTGTAATGACCGTGACGGTTTTACCGAAGAGGCTTTTTACCGTCGGACCCACGAGAGGTGTTCCATCGACGCTGTGACAGGCCTGGCATCCCTTTTCCTGAAAGAGTTGAATACCACGGGCTGGAGCCTTAGCCTCCTTCTCTTCCTTCCCTTTTTGATACCATTGATTAAACTCCTCCTCTGGAAGAACAACAATCTGGGTGGCCATTTTGGCATGTTGGAGCCCGCAATATTGCGTGCAGAGGACATCAAACGATCCCACTTGAGTGGGTTGAAACCATAAATGGTTTACCATCCCCGGGACAACATCCTGCTTGATCCGAAATGCAGGCGCATAGAAACCGTGGATCACATCCTCTGAGGTGAGCGACAGATTTACAGGTTTCCCTATAGGAACTCTCAATTCTGCACTTCTCATCCCATTCTCGTATTCGAATAACCAGGACCACTGCCGGGCGATCACCTTCACCTTCATCGCTCCTTGCGGAGCACGCTTCAGGAAGTTGAAGCCAGTCAATCCATAGAAAAACATTGTCAACACAAGAAGGGTGGGCACGATGGTCCATACGATTTCGAGCCAGATGTTCTCATGGACATCAGCAGGTTGAGGATTCCTTCTCTTCTGATACCTGATGACAAAATAGACCATCAAGAAAGTAATCAAAGAGAGGAGGAAGACCGTGACGACGAGAATATAAAGGAATACCCGGTCGACGACTTCTCCGGATAGACCTGTTGCCCATGAAACGAACATAGTCGTCTTCCTTTACCGAAAAGCCACATCCGAAAAGGTCAACCCGATGAAAATGGTCAGGGTCGCCAGAACAATCGGAATCATGAGTTTGAACAGCAAACCGTTTTCATACTTGAGATGCATGAAGTAGCTGAGCACCAGCCCAGACTTCGTAGCCGCAACGAGCAAAGGAACCAAGATGCTCAAGCCTCTCAGGTTCATCCCTGCGAAGGAAACAGTGATCCCTGTTAGAATTAACAGCCCGATCCATACCAGAACATATGTTTTAGGCTTTATTGGATGAAATTTTTCCTCGTTCTCTCTTTTAAACTCCATTTGATTTTTCCAGAAAGAACCCTCTCCCCCAGGGGGAGAGGAATAAGGTGAGGGGGTTCATTTTTTCTTTTCTATCTTCTTTTGAATCAGCTCACTTACTCCCTCAGCATTATTCAGAATGTCTCGATCACTAAATCTCAAAATCTCTATGCCTTGCTTGAATAACTCCTTTGTCCTCATTTCATCTTTCCATTTGCCTTCATCTTCATAATGTTGCCCTCCATCAGCCTCTATTCCAAACTTATATTCAGGGGAATAAAAATCCAAAATGTATTTTCCCGCAGAAAATTGCCTTCTAAATTTTACCCCTGCCAATTGACGATTTCTCAATATAGCCCAAAGCTTCCTTTCAGCCTTTGTTTGATTTCTACGAAGATATTTTGCCCTCTCAATATTGGGACGTTTAATTCTAACCTCCGCATTCTCCCCTCACCCTTACCCTCTCCCCATTGGGTAGAGGGGATTCTTGAAAATGGGTCTTAAGTAATCAAATAAAATAAGGGAAATAAAAAAATCCAGATGATATCTACGAGATGCCAGTATAATCCAGAGTTTTCCAAAGGAATGGAACGATTCTCATTGATCTTTCCCTTCATCATTAAGAAGAGCATGACCGAGAGGACAAGAATGCCAACCAGGACGTGAAGACCGTGCAACCCGGTCATGGAATAGTAAAGGCCATAAAAGACGACTTCCCCTTTACTACGTCCTAAGAGGCGAGGGGAATTGGGATAAATGCCATGTCCGATCTTGGCTGCCCATTCCGCAGATTTAATAATGAGAAACAAAAATCCGAAGAAAATAGTAGCTATGAGGAAGGAAACGGATCCCTTGCGATTCCCTTTTTGAATGAAATAAATGGAAAGGGCCATGGTTAAACTGCTGGTCAGAAGGATCAAGGTGTTGAGTGTACCAAGAAGTCGATTCAGTTCCCAAGCGGCAAGATGAAATTCGACAGGGTTTTTATATCGATAAGCGGAATAGAGGATAAACAATCCTCCAAACAGAAGAATTTCTGAAAGGAGAAAAAGCCACATCCCGATTTTTGAAGCGGTATCGTCTCTATGAGTTTCCATAAAGATCTCAAATCCCCCCTCTCCCCCCTTTACTAAAGGGGGGTTGGGGGGGATTACCTAAAATCATAAGGTCCTTTTTCAACCACAGGGATCTTCTCAAAATTTTCTTTTGGGGGAGGTGAAGGAACCTGCCATTCGAGGGTTGCTCCACCCCAAGGATTACTTCCTGCTTTTTCACCTTTTGAGAGAGCATGAAAAAGATTTACAAACATTAAGATCAGCCCGGCAATTAGAATCCAGGATCCGATCGTCGAGATCAGGTTAAGGGTATGGAACTGAGGCGGGTAGTCATAATACCGACGGGGCATCCCTTCCCAGCCCAGAATAAGCATGGGAAAATAGAGGAGGTTAAATCCAATAAATAAAATTCCCCACGCCCATGTGGCTCGTTTCCCATCAACCATTCTCCCGAAGATCTTCGGGAACCAGTAGTGGAGCGCTGCAAAGAAGCCAAATCCCATGCCACCGAAAATGATGTAGTGAAAGTGCCCTACAATCCAGTAAGTATCGTGAAGATGCATGTTAACGGCAAGTGCACCTTGAAACAGGCCTGTGAGTCCACCAATCGAGAAGAGAAAAATAAACGTGAGGGCAAAGAGGAGGGGTGGCTTCAAATCAATGGAACCTTTATAAAGGGTGGCCACCCAATTGAATACTTTAATGGCACTGGGAACAGCCACTAAAAAAGTGAGAAGAGAAAAGATGATACTCGCCAGGTCGCTCTGTCCGCTGACAAACATGTGATGCCCCCAAACGAGAGACCCAACACTTGCGATGGCGATGCTTGAAAAGGCAATGGCTTTATATCCGAAAATCCTTTTTCGGCTAAAAACGGGTATCACTTCTGAAATCACCCCCATGGCCGGAAGAATCATGATATAGACTGCAGGATGGGAATATATCCAGAAGAGGTGTTGATAAAGGATTGGGTCTCCCCCCTTCGAAGGGTCGAACACACCAACACCAAAAAATCTCTCAATGATAATGAGGACGAGAGTAATGCCGATCACGGGCGTGGCGAGAATCTGAACCCACGCGGTTGCATAGATTCCCCATACGAAAAGAGGGAGGCGAAACCAAGTCATGCCAGGCGCCCGAAGCCGGTGCGTTGTGGTCACCAGATTGACCCCTGTCAGGATGGAGGAGAGGCCTAGGACGAAAACCCCGAAGACTGCAAGAGGAACATTAACTGTCGTCCGAAGGCTGTAGGGAACATAAAAAGTCCATCCTGTATCAACCGGTCCACCTCCTGTGAAAAGGGACAACAGGACGATGATGGCACCAGAGAGATAGAGCCACCAGGAGAGCAGGTTGATCCTTGGAAAAGCCATATCCCTTGCACCGATCTGAAGGGGGAGGAAGAAATTTCCGAATATGGTAGGAATGGCGGGGATGACGACCAAAAAGATCTGAATGACTCCATGCAAGGTGAAAAAGGCATTGTACAGTTGCGGTCTCATCAGGTTGAATCCTGGTGCAATCAGCTTGAGCCGCATCAAGAATCCAAGGGAGACAGCCATAAAAAAGAAGAAGAGGATAGAAATGAGATAAAGCAGCCCAATCCTCTTATGGTCAGTTGAAAAAATCCACGCCAGGATTCCACGATATCGTCCTTCGGGTTCGTAAAAACTGGTGACACTCTTAGATGTCATGTCTCTATCCTTCTTTCCCTGGTCGCCTCTTCCCTTTCAATACGAGAAACAGGATGAACGATAGGGCGAAAGCAAGCGTGACGATGCCGGTTACTTTTAACGTGTTGAATACATATTTCCGACCTTTTGGATCGTAACTGAAACAGAATCTGAGGACCTTACCAATGGTGGGTCCAATCCGTCCCTGAGAGGCCTCCAGAAGGGCCATTTTTAGGTCAAAGGGGAGAAGATCGGTGCCGTAAATATACCGGGTGATTTTCCCATCCGAAGAAAGGATGACTAGGGAGACCGGGTGGAGAAAGTTCTTTCCCTCTCGTCTAAAATGAAATCCAATGGACTCCGTCAATTTTCGGATGTTCTCCTGATCGCCCGTTAAAAATCTCCACGCCTCTTCCGGAAAAGGTTTTTCAATCATCTTGAGATACATCTTCTTCTTCGCGTATGCCAAGGGCGGCTTTTCCGTTTCATCAAAACTTGCGGCAAGGATCAGATATTCTTTGCCAGGCTCAGAAGGAAGCTGGTTCAACACCCTGGCTACATTATATAATAGGAGACTGCAGACATCCGGACAGCTGAAATAGACCGGAGCCAGAATGGTCGGTGTATGAATCAGCTGTCTCAAGCTGACCTCTTGGCCCTTTTCATCGTAAAACGTTAAATCGAGGGGAATCATCTGGCCCAATTTCTCATCAATCCCAACCCCGGGCTGATCTTTCTGTTGTTCCACATGAGCATGAATGCTACTCTGTAAGAAGAGAATAAGGATAACGAGGGTTAAAGCTGCAAAGATTAGTCTGGCGTTCTTGGACTGTCGAGATGAGTGTTTCATTTTCGTTCCGTAACGAAATTTAAGTTATCTTATTTCCAAATCCAAATCAATCAGGGATCTTTGGCGCGTCCAAGGGAATGATATTCAAAAGGTGTCTGTTCAAATATATCACAATTCTTCTGCAGGACAACCTCTCTTAAAGGGGAATTTACATTGTTCAGCGATAAGAAATACATGATTTATTCCGACAGAATACAGAGTCTTACGGATTCATTTTTTCTAACCCTTCTGATATTATTATTGAAGAACGTCCTTCTTAAAAGGAGGTCAAAATGACTCAAAATGCCCTTTATCTGCTTTTAGGCCTCATTGCTGGAACTTTTAGCGGTCTGATTGGCATTGGTGGAGGGACCATCATTGTTCCTGCCTTAATCTTTCTCTTTGGTATGTCTCAACACCACGCTCAAGGAACGACCTTGGCTTTGTTGGTGCCTCCCATTGGTTTTCTTGCTGCGTGGACGTACTACAAGCAAGGATATGTCGATTTGAGGATCGCCGCCTTGATCTGTGTGGGTTTCTTTTTTGGTGGTCTCCTGGGTGCCAAGTTTGCAACGAAATTGCCCAATGTAGTTTTAGAAAGGGTGTTTGGAGTCGCCCTGCTGCTAATTTCACTAAAGATGATATTTGCCAGGTAAAAAGGGGTGCACCATTGAGGAAGAGTATATTCATTACCCCTCAATCTTATTGAAACCAAGAGACTCCATGATAGGGAGTATTAAGGATTGCCCATTGCCGAAACAAGGGAATCTAAAGATACAATTTTTTCAAACATAAAATACGGTCAATACCCTATTTATCTTTCCTCATGAGCATAGGAAAAAGAAGCAAAAATCTCTCTGTTTTGGTTCCTTTTAATGAAAAAGAAAGGAGGATCAATATGTTCTTCGCTATTTATTGTCGCAGATATCTTACCATTTTTCTGGTGATGGGAATTCTCTCTATTTTTCT
>CAYMJV010000051.1:0-22145 GCA_964390545.1 uncultured Syntrophaceae bacterium | reverse complement strand
ACAAAGGAGGGGTGAAGATGTCACAGATCGTTGTTGCACAGAATATCCACGGGATTGTTTTGGCTGCTGAGAATTCTGCTATCCAGTTGAGCGAAGAAGGGAAGGAAATCTCGCTTAAAATCAACCGGCTTCTCCCGCTCACTTCCCATTGTGCCCTTATGACTGCCGGGGCAGCCGAAGGGGCTGATATGGGGAATGCTTTGAAGTCGTTCATTCAAGGAGAAAAGTTGAGTGATGTCCAGGAACTTTACGGGGCGGCGCTTGCTTTTCTCTCAACAGAGTACGAGAGATTCATGAGAAAGAAGTGCGAACTATTGCCCATCGATCCGATCCATCAGGTTTCATTTATCCTGGCCGGGAGGACAGAGAAGGATCCTGCCATGCCCTACCGCCTCTACTTCCTGTGGACGAAAAAGAAGCTCCCTCAGCTCGATGGAGATGAAATTTCCCATGCCTTTTCCCTTCCGAGAAGGATGGGTCTGGAGTTTCAGTTAAACAAGATGTGTAAGGAAAAGGCCCCCCTGAAAGAGATGGTAAAAAAAGTGGTGGAAGGGTTGGAGCGGCTAAAAAGTCAGGGAGAGGTAGGGGCTTCCTTCTCTTTTGCCATGATCACCCAAGACGGCTATCAATCGCTCAATCCCTGAAGAAAACTCTTCACATTTTTTCCGAGGACGGAGTGGTTATAACCCCCCTCCAGGACTCCAAAGCGTCTTCCCTGGCAGTGGGTTAGGGATTGTTCTTTAACCCATTTTCCAATGGTGAGATAATCTTCAGTAGTGAGCAGACCTCCCCAGTCCTTTTCGTGACGGTCGAATCCAGCGGAGACTGCAATGATATCGTAAGGAGTCTTGGATTGAAGAGCCTGTTCTACTTCCTTCAGAAAGGCCTGTCGATTTGTCCCTTCGGGATGAAAATAACCTGCCTCATTTGAATTGCCAAAGGTATTGGCCGTGCCGTCTCCGTAATGGAGGTCGAAGTCGAGAATGAGGGCACTTTTGATCTTCCCTTCGCTGACCAGTTTTTTGATGGCGATCGCGACATTATTGAAATAACAGAAACCCCAGCAGGAATGGGGACTGGCATGGTGTCCTGGAGGCCGAATGAGACCAAAGGCAGGTTGACCTTCAAAAGCCGTTTCCGCTGCCAGGATTGCTCCTCCGGCTGCAAGGAGCCCAATCTCATAGACCATGGGGTCTCCCTTGACCGATTGAATATGATTCCTTCCATGGACCCTCTCCAAATCCCTCTCTGAAGCGGGTCCGGGTTCGAGAAACTTATATTCTTTCTCCAGGGCCTTGACGATCGCTTCCATTCTCCCTGGCGCAGCCGCCGGATCATGAGCATAGACCTCGTAAAATCTTTTATGGAAGATGACGTTCATGGGTTTCTCCTTTTTCAGCGAATTGGTTGAGGCCTATTTTACCACACCAGAATTGAAATATGGTTCTAATTTTTTCAGTATTATGGTAATAGTCTAATCACGTAGGGGCGTATTGCAATACGCCCCTATAGATTGAATAACGCAAAAAATGTATGAAGATGACCCCGCGAGTTCATCACAGAAGGTCAATTCGGTTGAAGGGGTATGATTATTCACAAAGTGGAGCCTATTTTGTAACAATTTGTACCCACAACAGAGGATTGTTATTTGAGGAAGAGGAAGTAAAAAAAATTCTAGACAAAGAATGGTTGAATACAGGGCGCATAAGGCAAAATGTAATTTTAGATGAATTTGTTGTGATGCCAAATCATTTGCATGGAATCATCATGATTACCCAGGGTGTAGGGGCGTATTGCGATACGCCCCTACAAAACAGATTTAAATCACCATCAAAAACAGTTGGTGCAATCATTCGGGGGTTTAAATCAACAACAACGAGACAAATCAATTTGTTTCACAAAACCCCTGGAATTCCTATTTGGCAGAGAAATTACTACGACCACATCATCCGCAATGAGTACGAATTAAATAAAATCAGAGAATACATAAAAAATAACCCCTTGAAATGGTCTCTTGACAGAGAGAATCCAGAAAAGATTGGTACAGATGTATTGGAGGATGAGATCTTCAGGCATGTCCGAAATAATGCTGAGATAAAGTGATTCATAAGGAAAATCATAAGAGAGGTATGTTTCATGGGAACCATCATCAATGCCATTGCCATCATCGTTGGAGGGGCGCTAGGATTATTATTCCGCAAAGGTTTTCCTGAAAAGATCGCACAGACCACCCTGCAGGTTCTGGGTCTCTTTACTCTGGTCGTAGGATTGGGCATGGCTATTCAGGGGCAGGAACTCATCATGGTATTGATCAGTCTGGCCTTGGGGGCAGCACTGGGGGAATGGCTTGATATTGAAAGTCGCCTCGATCGGTTTGGAAGTTGGCTAGAAAAACGCCTGAATCTGACAGAGAAGAGTCCTGCGAAAGGATTCATCTATGCGAGTCTGCTTTTTTGCGTCGGGTCCTTGGCAATTGTGGGAAGCATTACCGATGGTCTGAAGGGGGACCATTCTATCTTAGTTACCAAGGCTTTGTTAGATGGAATCATTTCCATCCCCTTCGCAGCAAGCATGGGGGCAGGGGTTCTGGGTTCTGCTGTACCCGTTTTGCTGTATCAGGGAAGCCTGACTTTGCTGGCTTCAAAGATTCAATTCTTCTTCACTCCTGTCATGGTGAGAGAGTTGACTTCCGTGGGCGGAGTCATTGTGATAGGCATTGGGATCAATATTCTGGGGCTGCAAAAGATCAGGGTAGGCAATTTCATCCCAGCTCTGATATTGATTGTACTCATTCTCTATTTTAAAGCTTTATTCGGCTGAAAGGGTCTTCATTATTATTTCAATTTCAGAAGTCTTCGAGCGTTCCCCTCATAGATGGCCTTTCGGTCTTCCGGTTTCATATCGATGCTATCGAGGATCTCGATGGTACACCGAATATAGGCTGAGCCTCTCTCAGGATCGAAGGGGCAATCCGAAGCGAAAAGGGTTCTTTCCGCCCCGAAGAATTTCAAGCCGCAGATGGTTGCCTCTTTTGCCCCGAATAGTGCCGTATCTGCATAGAACAAACGGAAATAATCGAGAGGTCTCTTCTTCAGTTTCTTCAGCAAAAGAGTGTAATCCTCATCAGACGTCCGAGTGCCCAATAGATCCCAGCCGGGTCCGACACGGCCTTCGAAATAGGGGATCATTCCACCCATATGATGTGTGATGATTTTGATGTTGGGGTGGCGATCAAACAACCCTGAGAAGACAAGATGGGCCATGGCCACACTCGTTTCGTAAGGCCAGCCAAAGATAAACCAGATCTCGAAGTGGCTTTTAGGTTCACCCTTGTAATCTGGGAAATCGGCGCCGCGAGCCGGATGGATCCAGATGGGCCGGTCCAATTCAGCCATGAGGTCAAAAAGAGGTATGGTTTCAGGCTTGGTTAAAGGTCGTCCAAGGACATTGGTGAATATCTGCACTCCAACTGCTCCGAGCTCATGAATGGCCCGTTTTGCCTCAGTCAAAAGCCCATCAGGGTCGTTCATTGGCAAAGAGGCAATGAAACCAGGGAAACGATCCGGGTATTTCCTGACCAACTCAGCCATCCCGTCATTTCCGAGTTTTGCCATATCCGTTGAGACAGACGGAGGGCCTAAAGTCTCTATCGGTGGTTGGGGTAGACATATGATTTGGACGTAGTCGTCGAAAGTGTCCATGATCTTGAAGCGAACATCAAGGTCAACAATGGAAGGAATATTTCTGACCCGTTTGTTCATGTCCTTACCCTTTGGCATCAATTTAATCATCTTATCGTAATAGGATTTTGGGAAGAAGTGGTTGAAAATGTCTATCTTCATGAAAAACCTCCTGTATTAGATTCTTACAGTGTTAAATCTGAGAATTTTCTTCTAACTTTTTTTCAATTCCCCATAATCTCCCCTCCCTTGGTGGGAGGGGATGAAGGGGAGGGGGCCAGAGGGTGTTTATTCTGTTCACCCCCACCCTCACCCTCCCCCATCGAAAAGGGGGAGGGGAATAGGTGGGGAAATTTCAAATATGTTTAGCTAGAATTCAACTCTGATTCGTTCTTTTTTCGTTCAAGCCGTAGGTTTCGAGATTCATTGGACGAAATCTTTTCCAGTGGATATAAAGTATCGGTGTAGCAATCAGAATAGCAACGATATCCGTTTGCCAGCCAGGGGCAAAGAGGCTGAGCCCAGCAATAAGAATAGCGGTTCTTTCAAGGAGATTCAATGGACGGATGAAGTATCCTTCGACAGCCATTGCTATAAGAATGGTTGCTGAGGTCCCTTCCAAGACCGAGAAAGCGATGTGAAGGGGTGAACCCAAAAGGGCGAGGCCTGGCTTGAAGAGGAAGAAGAAAGGGACGAGATAACCGGCCACCGCGAGCTTCATTGCCTGATAACCCGTGCTGATCACTGGTGCCTCTGCAATGGCAGCTGCAGCATAAACAGCCAGGCACACAGGTGGAGTCAGAAATGAGAATGTGCCAAAGTAGTAAACGAAGAGGTGGGCCAAGAGCGGGCTTACGCCTAATTGGACCATCGCCGGTGCCGCCGTGGTCGCTAAGAGAATGTAACAAGGCGTCACAGGCATGCCCATTCCAAGAATCGTACTGGCGATAGCGGTTAGAATAGCTAAAATGAGGAGATTCCCTCCGCTCAATTGGGTAAGAAAAAGTGCCAGAGATTGACCTAAGCCGGTATAGGTCACAAGACCTACGATTAATCCAGCGGCAGCACAGACAACCGTCATTTCAAGCATAAACCTGCAACTGCCCTGTAATATCCTCAATAAATGATTCATCTTGAAGATTTGACGTTTTTCCCTGCTAAAAGCCACTACGATTAAAAGTCCGGCAATCGATACCAGTGCAGATAGATCGGGTCTCATGAAAAGGATGAAGATGGTGTAGATCAGCAAGCCAATGGGCACCAGAAAGTACCATCCCTTTCGAAGGACTTGCTTAAGGGCTGGGATTTCTTCAGGAGCCAATGGTTTGAGTCCAATTTTTGCGGCCCTTAAATCGATCTGCATAAAATCGCCCAAGTAATAGAGGATACCAGGAACCAAAGCGGCTATGGCCACTGTGGCATAAGGAACTCCAAGAAATTCAGGCATGATGAAGGCAGCCGTGCCCATGATGGGTGGGATGATGAGATCTCCTGTGCCCGATACGGCCTCAACGGCGGCAGCAAATTTAGCAGGATACCCTGCCTTCTTCATCATGGGAATGGTGACCACTCCTATGGTTGCCACATTCCCCACGGCACTCGCACTGAACCCACCGAGGAGCATGCTGGCAACCACAGCTGCTTTCGCTGCTCCTCCTCTTCGACGGCCGAAGAGGGAGTTCGCAATCCCCACGAAAAACTCACTTCCTCCAGTACTGCTTAGAAATGCACCGAACAGAACAAAGGCGAAGACAACGGTGACCCCCATTTTGAGAGGGGTGCCGAATAGGGAGTCCGCACCCAGATAAAGCTGAATTGCCAACCTCCGCCAGGGGACTCCCCTCGTTTGGAGAATTCCTGGGAAATAGTTGCTGAAGAGGGCATAAGCGATAAAGCAAAGAATGATAATGACAAGGGGCCATCCTTCTAAGCGTCGAGTCGATTCCAATACAATCATCACTGCCAAGATCCCTAAGATGATTCGGGTTGGATCAAGGATTCCTAAGGTAAATAAAATCTTTGGGTAATAGAGGGTCACATATAACCCGACACATATGCTGGCGACCGACAGGATTACATCATAAAAAGGGGTTCCTTCGCGAGGTGCCCCCTTCTTAGCAGGAACGATTAGAAAGATCAGCGCACTGATGAGTCCCCAAAACAGAGCTAAGTATTGTTGGATGAATGTAGACGTCCTGGTAAAATAAAAAGGGAGATCCAGTATCGCCACGAGACCCACCACCGGAACAAGAAGGGTAATGATCCATGACAACCGCCCTGAGATCTTGTTGGATAGCATTCGTGATCTGATCATGAGTATTGATTTTCTTAGGGAGAGTTGAGGGACCCGGATTCGGGGCCCCTCAAGTATGTCTTATTTCTCTTCGAGCAGTTTCTTTTGAACGCTATCCATCTCTGCTCCCCACGCGCCGATTTCCTTATAAAACCTAACGGCGCCAGGGTGATAGGGGATGGTAGCCGTCTTTGTCACAAACCGGTCCCTTGTCCAATCCTTAAGCCGGATGTGGATCGGAGCGAGCTCCTTGTCAAATTCCCAAAGCGTTTTGATGAGGCTATAAGCCACATCAGGACTCATCTTTTCAGAACCGACGAGATAAAAATCATAAGCCATCATATAGGTGGGCTCCTTAATTCCAATCCTTCCGGGTCCTGGGTTTACCTGGACCAAGTAGCATGGAAAATGCTCCTGCATCCTCTGCACTGCCTCCGGCGAAGGCTCGAAAGAGAGGTATCGTGCCCCTTTGTCCGCCTCCAGTTCAGAATTGGTGGCCATGCCTAACCCCACAGAACCCGTCGCATCTGCCCGTCCTTCGATGATGGCCCTTACACCCGCTTCCACGCTTGGGACACTAACCACCTTTACATCACTCGTCTTCAATCCGAAATTCGCCAGATTCGCTCTTGCCTGTCCTGAAATCCCCGCACTGCCTGTATAGATACAGACCACCCGTTTCCCCTTTAGATCACTTCCCTTCTTTATCCCTGACGTCTCTGACGTTAAAATACCGCCTAAATTAGGCGTCCCACTACATAGCAGAAAGATGGGGGATCCTTTTCCTGCAGTGGCAGCCTTATACTCTTCTCTCCCGTATCTGCCATTCTCTGCGTCCCAATTATTTAATATTCCAAAATCAACCTCGCCAGATGCGATCATGGGCAGCCACTCGGTTGGGCCTGTGGTCGGCATCACCTTCACGACCATAGGAAGATGCTTGCTCCATACGGTTGCCATACCATTACCGAAGCTGTTTAGCAGGGTTCCTACGGGGTGTGTGGCAAGGTTAATCACTTTTGGGAGAACAACTTTTGGCTGTGCTTCCTTTGTCGTCTGTGCTTGTCCATCCTTCCAGCCCCCCAAAAGAAGAAAAAGCATCCATCCCATCAATAAACATAAAACAACTATTGTCATGCTCTTTCTCATTTTTCCCACCTCCTTGTTCAGATTTGTTTACGCTATTTGACTTCCTCTAGGGCATGCTATCACGGCACATATCATGAAGGGCTGAGGTTCTCTGTCCTAATAGCAGGTTGTGGATTCTTAGTCAACAGGATAGATTTCATAAATCTCATCCAACTGTTAGGCCCATGAATTCTTTAGAGCTTATTTCGCCAATCCTATTAGTAAGAGACCCAACGTGAGAATAAGGGCTCCCGTGATCCGGGTCTTCCAATAGCTTTCCTTTAGAAAATAAATTCCCATCACTGCTCCAAAGAGAGCCCCCACCTGGCGGAAGGCGACCACATAACTGACCTTGCTCATCTGCAACGCCATCAGGACGAGAAGATAAGCAATGTTCTGGAGAATCGCAATGATCAAAATCTCCTTTTTCGATTCCTTCCAGATCTTCAGAAAGGAAACTTGTTTTCGAAGGATCAGGTAGAGACCTGTGAAGGTGGTCATCCAGAGATTGATGAACCAGATGTAAAGGACCGGATGAAGAATCTGTACCCCCACTTTATCGATCACGGAGTAGATGGAGCTTGCAACGGCAGCGGTGAGGGCTAAGAGGTAAGGGGGGGAGGTGAAACGGTTTGGTTGTGGAAAGATATGCTCGATGTGAAAATCCTTCAACGAGATCACAAAGAGGCCGATCATCACAAGAACGATCCCCCCGACTCCCCTCGGAGAAAGAATTTCCCCAATAAAAAAGATCGCCCAAACCTGGGTGAAAAGAGGGGCGGAACGGGAGATAGGATAGACCAAGGAGAGATCGCCTCCCCGGTAGGCCTCAACAAGACAGATGAAATAGATCGTCTCAAAAAAGCCGGAGGAGAGGGTGAGCCACCAGAGTTTGGGGGGGGCCTGAAGCAGGAAGGATGGAAAAGCTCCAAAGGCGATGAAAAATGGAAGGTAGAAAAGGACTCCCCACAGAAAGACCCAGAAGAAGAATTCTCCTGGCCAGTTTCCTCTCTTGGTAAAAAAATTCCATGAAGAGTGGATGAGAGCAGAGATCAGAACGAGGACGGTGCTGAGAGGGGTCAAGGTATTCTTAGTCCTTGTTGGATCTGGGAGAAATACCAGTGGAAAGCAGTGATCACCATGGCATGGTCGATCTCGCCATTCTGTATCAATACCGGGATATCGGAGAGAGGAATGAGCACGACCTCAATATCCTCCGCCTGATCCAGCACGGGATCATGAGTTTTTTTGACATTTAGGGCAACATACGTGTAACAGCGGTTGTTGAAGAGGGCCGGGTTGGGATTCACGACACCAATCTGAACCAAGGCCTCTGCCTGATAACCCGTTTCTTCCAATAATTCTCTGGCGGCGGCTTTTTCCGGGGTATCGCCAGGATCCACCAATCCTCCGGGTATCTCAAGGGTTACCTTTCTTGCTCCATGTCGGTATTGTCTAATCATCACAACGTGATGATCCGCGATCAGAGGAATGACGTTAATCCAGTCCTCCGATTCGATCACATAGAAATCATGCTGGATCCCGGTTCGCGGAGAAACAGCTGTATCTGTCCTTATGGAAAAGACACGATAAGAATCGTTGGATCGGGACTTGATGCAAGGCCACGGTTTGATCATGTCATCTCTCCTTTTTCAACAAGAAATTTAATTTTATTTGTGTCGATGTCATTTGTCAAATCACGTTGATTTTTTCTCCTATACTCGATATAAAGAATCTTAGAGTTTAGCCGGAACGTGTCCTGTCCCTCCTCTGGCGGGATAGGCAGGATTCCGCTCAGGACAAGGCTTCGTCATTTCACTCCTCGCAATGACAAGGAACTTAATTCATTTATATCAATTGAAACATTTCTGATCAGAATTACGTCTATACGAGTAGGTGAAGCCTGCCATGAACCAGTTGGATGAACTTTACAGAAATTACAAAGACCGTATCGAAGGCTTTGTCAGGCGAATGGTTCGAGATCAGGCCCTTGCACAGGACCTCACTCAGGAAACGTTCATCCGTGCCCAGAAAGGTCTTAAAGATTTTCGTGGGGAGTCAAGCCCCCTCACCTGGCTTTTCCGGATTGCTAATAACCTCTGTTTAGATCACTTGAGAAAAGAGAAGGGAAGGGGATTGATGATCGATTTTTTTGAATATCTGGATAATCGGGATCACGGGGCAGAGGAATCGGGAAAGAACGAGGAGAGTGACCAGCAGGTCGATCGCTTAGAACAGAGGGAAATGAGTGAGTGTGTTCAGGAATTTGTCGATCGTCTTTCCGAGACCTATCGATCGGTAATGGTCCTGTACTACTTGGAAGGATTCTCTATAGAAGAGATCGCAGGAATCCTCGGGACCAGTTCAGGCTCTATTCGTGTCCGGCTCCATCGGGCAAGAGAAGAACTCAGAACCCTTCTGGAGGAGGGATGCGATTTCAGTCGCGATGAGAGAGATGTATTTGTCTGTACGCGAAAGGAGAAAGATGATGGATGAGAAAATATCTCTCTCGTGCCTTGGAAAAGGGATAGAAGATAGTATATATTAGTAGATAAATCTTTGGAAAAGGAGAGCGGCATGGGACATCTTGCTGGAAAAGAGGAGATACTTAGGCAATTGCGAGAAAGGCTTGATAAAAATCCAATTGGGCTTCCAGAGCACACTTCCCTATATGAGATTCTTTCCATCCTGTTTACAGAGAAAGAAGCCGAATTTGGAGCGAAGTTTCCTTTTGGGGTGGTGGGCATCGAAGAACTCCAGAAGGCAACAGGAAAGGACAGAGGTGAGGTGGAAGAAATCTTAGAAGGGATGATGAAAAAGGGGTTAGTCGTTACTATAAAAAAGGACGGCCAGGTCCAATATCTCCTTTCCGCGGCTTTTGTCGGTTTCTTCGAGTTCACCTTCATGCGTACCAATGAATCCCTTCCCATGAAACGATTGGCTGAACTGATGCATACTTATAGATATAGTCCCGAATTTGCCCAAGAATTGTTTTCACCCGGGACAAGCCGGAGTCGGGCGTTCATCTACAGTGGTGTCCTTCCAAAGGTAAAAAGCGAAGTTTTAAGTTTTTATGAAGCAGCAGAATATATCAAGAAAGCTGGAAGGGGGAGTTTGAGCAAGTGCTATTGCAGGCATGAGGCGTGGCATCTGGGTAAGAATTGTTCTGCGCCCATTGATGATATCTGTATGAGTCTAGGCGCTCCCTCCGATTTTGTGGCAGAACAGGGATTTGGAAGAAGGGCTTCTGTTAATGAATTGCTGGATACGCTCAAGAAGGCAGAGGATTCTGGGCTGGTTCACATCGGGGACAATGTCTTGGACCAGACGACGTTTATCTGCAACTGTTGTGGGTGTTGCTGCGGGCTCCTCCTGGGGATCACTCAGCATCATCTCAAACATACGGTGACTACGACCCAATTCATCGCCGGAGTGGATCACGAGGAATGCAATGGATGTGGAGAATGCGAGAGCCGTTGTCAGATCAAAGCCATCCGAATGGAGGGAGATTACCCAGTGGTCGATGAGGAGTACTGCCTCGGATGTGGCGTCTGCGCCCGATTCTGCCCCAGTGATGCCATGAAGATGAAGGAGCGGGAAAGAAAAGTCATCCCACCAAAGACCTACAAAGAGTTGATGGTCCGCCTGATGAAAGAGAAAGGACGGATGTGAAATCCAATCAAAGGTTAAGGTCAAGGTTTAGGTTGAGGATGAACTTGTTTCTAATCTTGACCTGAACATTAACCTCAGCCTCCGCCTTAACCTTTCACCCCTAGTTCTTTTTACATCGATTTGAAACCGAAGGCAAGAATCATTTCCCTCAAGATGACCGAAGCGGTCACGGATGAGATCTGGGTGGGATCATAATCAGGGGTCAACTCCACGATGTCGAAACCAACGACATGGAGGGAGTTCAATGCCTTGAGGAGAGAGATGAATGCTTGGAAGGTGAGGCCCCCAGGCTCTGGAGTCCCCACTCCTGGAAGGAGACTTGGATCGAACAGATCGAGATCGAGGGTGATATAAACGGGTCGGTTCCTGAGACGCCTCACCATCGTTCTAAGCGATCTCTGGTCTGAAGAGACGATCGATCTCATCTCTTTCGCTAATTTGAATTCCTCTTCTGTTCCGGACCGAATTCCGATTTGAAACAACCTTCCCTTTCCCAGCCGATCGACCACTCTCCTGATCACGGTGCTGTGGGAAAGGGTTTCTCCGAGATAGTCTTCCCTCAAATCAGTATGGGCATCGAGATGAAGAAGATGGAGATTTCTATGAACCCGCAAGATCTCCTCAAGAACCGGAAGGGTGATCAGATGGTCTCCTCCGAGGAGTATGGGGAATTTATCTTTAGAAAGGATTTTACGAAGGGCCTTTTGAATGAGATCAAAGGCTATCTTCTTCTCTCCCAGAGGGAGTTCTAAGTCTCCCATGTCATGGATCTTTAGTCGAGTCAGGTCCCTCCCGAAATAGGGGCTGTAGGTTTCGATTCCCCATGAGGCTTTTCGTATGGCAGAGGGTCCAAAACGCGCACCCGGCCGGAAGGAAGCCGAACCATCATAAGGGCATCCGAGAATGACGATCTTTCCCTCTTCAAAGGGGGCGTTGGCTGAGACAAAAGTCTGCTCCATGAAAGGAAGTTTCATTTCTTTGACGTCGAGGCGCTGATCAGGAGGTTTCTCACGATAGAGGGTATTTCTGATTTTAAGGTAAGGCCTATCTTTTCCTCGGTCTTTTCGGTTACCACAATTCCATATCCGATCTCAAGTCCAAACATCAAAATTTGAAATTTGAGGTTTGAACTCTGAAGTTCCGTGCCATATGGATGAGTCCCAAAGGACCACAGCGGCCAGGGCCGCCCCAATTTTCATTATTTTATGTTCTATGGCGATCGACTTCAGATCTTTGATCTCCCATCCACGAAGCTTCATTCCCTCCACGGCCATATTCCGGACGGTTTCCTCGATTTTGCAACGCTCTCCTTTGGCCGAGTATTCCATGATCAACCCATTCTGATTTTCATCCTCTGGAAGAGCTACGGCAATGCCGGCCGAGATGATCTCTCCCGGGATATCGCTGGTGATGGAGGCATAGGCTGCCGGAACCAGGGCCCCCGGAGGAAGAGTGATCGGAGAAATCGGTTTACAATGGGGCGGGACGATACTCGACATCTTCACGATATTGGTGTTCCCGATGCCCGCCTGGAGGAGAGCTCCGTCAAATGCATTGAGAAGCGTATACCCTTCCGATGCCCCGGAAACCAAGAAATATCGAGTAGGCATTTTGAAAATCACTGTTTTTCTCCGTCCCCTAATGGGCTAGAGCCCGTTCGCATTGCCCGCATCCGAACAGGCCCGCCTGCCGTTTGACAGGGAGTAAGGTTTGTGATATACATTCTCACCTCAGGCCTCCAATTTTCCCCGTTCCCCAATCTTCCTTCAATCCCTGATAGTAGTTTAGGAAGAAATTTGTTTAATAACCTGTAATCCAGTATAGAAAGAAAAATGTTTAGTAATTTGTAAGCAAGTATAAAAAGAATAAAGTTTAATAAACTATACCTTGCATAAGTATAACGGTCTTTTTTATTTTGTCAAGTATTTTTTTCGTAAAGGAAAGGCTTTTTGAAACGAATGGCTAGAATGACAATGAAGGAGGCGAATGTTCGGTAAAATCGTTCCCATTTGCTCCCTTCGTAGCATTCCTTTTGAAAGGGGCAGATGATTAAGATAATCTCTTTTTGTAGTCCTGGTAATTAAATTCCTTAATGAGTCTAAATCCTGACGGTTCACTCCAAATTCCAATGCAAGGATGAGGGACGCCATTGAACATGGTCGTTTTTACAGTCGTGTAATGAATCATGTCATCAAATATGATTTTATCACCGGGCCTTAATTCTTTATCAAATGACCAATTCCCCATAAAGTCGCCCGCCAGACAACTAATCCCTCCCATTCTGTAGGTCGGTTTTCCTATCCTTTCATCAGTGCCACCCAAGATGGCAGGTTTATAGGGCATCTCCAAACAGTCGGGCATATGGCAGGTGAATGAAACATCAAGAATTGCAGTCTTGATACCGTTATTTTCAACGATATCCAATATGGTGGAGACCAAATAACCCGTTTGATAAGTAAAAGCGCTTCCGGGTTCTAAGATGATTTCGACCTCAGACTTATTTTTGAAATCCATCAAGACTTTAATCAAATGGTCTATATCGTAATTCTTTTTTGTGATCAGATGACCACCGCCCATGTTCACCCATTTTAGCTTAGATAAAAACCGGCCAAATTTCTTTACAAAAACAGCCAACACGTTTTCCAACGCAAGGGAATCTGCCTCAAATAACGTATGAAAATGAAAACCTTCAACTCCCTGCGGTAAGGCCTCGCCAAGCTGTTCGGCAGTCATGCCAAATCGAGAGCCGGGCTTACAAGGGTTATAAATGTCATAGGGAGAATGTGAAAACTCAGGATTGACGCGCAAACCAATTGAAACACCCTTGTGGCTGGCGATCTTAAAGTACTTTCGAAATTGATTTAGGGAATTAAAGGAAATATGACTACTATATTTCAAAATGTCTGCTATCTGCTTGTCTTCAAAGGCAGGCGAATACGTGTGCGCTTTTACTCCGAGTTCCTCAAATGCTAATCGTGCTTCGTTCATTGAACTTGCTGAAGCGCCAAAACCGTATTCTTTAAAGATCGGAAATACACCCCAATTCGAGAAAGCTTTAAACGCAACGAGAATATCAATCGCGGCAGCCTCTTTAACTTTTTTTATTAATTCCAGATTATTTCGCAACAACAGCTCATCAATCACATAACAGGGTGTTGGAATCTTTCTAAAGTCAATAGGCATGGTTCTCAGGGAAAATTGGAATGCTGGAATACTGAATGAAACATGGTCAGGTTGAGGTTTAGGTTTAGGTCAAGAATTTCTCAGCCTTAACCTTAGCCTTAACCTTTTACTTTCCCATTCTTCCATTATTCCAATTCCAAATCGACATCGTGTAACTCGTGCCAGGGGAGTCCATGGATATTCAATTGTTCCATGAATGGATCCGGGTCAAATTCTTCAGTGTTGAAGACGCCAGGCTTTTTCCATTTACCCATAATCAACATCATCGCACCAATCATGGCTGGCACTCCAGTCGTGTAACTGACGGCTTGTGCCCCCGTTTCCTTATAGGCATCCTGGTGTTTACAGTTATTATAGATATAATATGTTCTCTCCTTATGGTTCCTGATACCTCTGATCCGGCAACCAATGGAGGTTTTACCTGAATAAGATTCACCGAGTTCGCCCGGATTGGGCAATACCGCTTTGAGGAATTGAAGAGGCACAATCTCTTTCCCTTCATACAGGATAGGTTTAATGCTTGCCATTCCGATATTTTGAATCACGCGTAAGTGAGTCAAATATTCTTGTCCAAAGGTCATCCAAAATCGAGCTCGTTTTAGACTGGGAAAATGTTTAACCAATGATTCTAATTCTTCGTGGTAAATCAAATAGGACTCGCGGGGTCCGATATTAGGATAATTTAACGGTTTGTGAAGTGCGTGGGGTTCTGTCTCAATCCATTTGCCATTTTCCCAGTATTTCCCTCTTTGGGTCACTTCACGAATATTGATTTCCGGATTGAAATTCGTTGCAAATGGCTTTCCGTGGTCGCCTGCATTGCAGTCAACAATGTCAAGGGTGTAAATCTCGTCAAAATGATGTTTGGCTGCATAGGTGGTGAAAACTCCTGTGACTCCTGGATCAAAGCCACAACCTAAGATGGCTGTGAGCCCTGCATTCTTAAATCGGTCATGATACGCCCATTGCCATTTATATTCAAATTTGGTGACCTCTCTTGGTTCATAATTTGCGGTATCCAAGTAATTGACTCCCGTTTCAAGGCAAGCCTCCATGATGGTCAAATCTTGATAAGGGAGAGCGACATGGATGACGATTTCTGGTCTAACGCTTTTAAATAATTCAACTAATTGTCGGACATCATCGGCATCCGCCTGAGCCGTCTTGATTTTATCCGCTCCGACTGCTCTGGCAATTAGATCGCACTTTGATTTGGTACGGCTTGCCAACAATATATCGGTAAACACCTGTGGGACTTTTGCAAGTTTATGAGCAACGACGGACCCTACGCCACCCGCTCCTATGATCAGTACTTTAGCCATGATGAATCAACCACACGCTCCTACGATGGTTCTTTTAACCATCCTTCCTCTTTTCACCCCGTTAGAGAGCCTCGCTACTTGCAGCGGGGATGAAGGTAAGTTCTTTATGGGAGCGAACCCCGTTAGAGGGCCGAAGGTCTTCTAACGGGGTTCACCATTTCCATATCGTTGAGGATTTTACGGTCAAAGCCATAGAACCCCGTGAACAAATGACGTCCCAGTGCTTTCGGTTCTCAATCTTTCTTTCAATGAAGGATTAGAAATAAGGGGGAGAAGTGACCCAGAGGATGACGACATTACGGGAACTTGTATTTTCAAGCCAGTGCTCCTTCTCAGCCCAGAAGTAAAAACATTCCCCCTTCTTTAATTTCGTTATCTCTCTTCCAAACCGGAGGCTCACCCTCCCCTGAAGGACGAACCCGAATTCCTCTCCCTCATGGGGTTTCTCTTTCGGGGTTGCCTGTCCCTGTTTGAGGGTCAGCAACACCGGCTCTAGTCTCCGGTTGGTGGAACCGGGGACCAGGAGCTCAAATCTCTGAATCCTCTCTTTTTCGATGGGGACCCGGTCCTTTTCCCGGTAGACCATCTTCTCCTGAGAGGTCTCTCTGAAAAAGTCGGAGATGTTTTCATCCATGGCCTCGAGGATCTGAACCAGGCTATCTAGAGAGATAGAAGTGAGGTCCCTCTCGACCTGAGAAATGAAGCCTTTGGTCAGGTTCGCCCTGGCCGCCAGTTCCTCCTGAGTCAGGTTGCTCATCTGTCTTAGGTTCTTAATTCGCTCTCCG
This sequence comes from uncultured Syntrophaceae bacterium, assembly GCA_964390545.1. Classification (GTDB taxonomy): domain Bacteria; phylum Desulfobacterota; class BSN033; order BSN033; family UBA1163; genus CAYMJV01. The sequence goes on along the minus strand of CAYMJV010000051.1, from coordinate 6,082 downwards.
ATCTTCATAAATCCGGCGCAAACAGTATAAGAAGAATTTTGTTTAATAATTTGTAAGCAACTATAACAAGAAAATAGTTTAATAAACTAGACCAAGCTCATTATAGCCCCCCCGTCCGATTTGTCAAGTATTTTTTTTGAGACGAATGACCCGAAGGATGGCGAATAGGGCGAATCACTTGAACGGCGACCCATGATTCGGCAGATTCGCTATCATTCGTATGATTTACTTTTAAGGGGTTTACTCGTCACTCTTTTTTTGTTACCTTTTTAAAGATGGATAAGATCATCATTCGGGGAGCCCAGGTTCATAATTTAAAGAATATCGATGTGGAGATTCCACGGAATCGCCTGGTGGTGATCACTGGTTTAAGTGGCTCGGGAAAATCCACACTTGCCTTTGACACCCTGTACGCAGAGGGACAACGGCGATACGTGGAATCCCTCTCCGCCTATGCACGGCAGTTTTTGGAACAGATGGAGAGGCCAAACGTGGAATCGATGGAAGGCCTCTCGCCTGCAATTGCCATTGACCAGAGAAGCGTGACACGGACCCCACGCTCTACTGTGGGTACCGTGACAGAGATCTATGATTACCTTCGACTCCTTTTTGCCAGGATTGGAGAGCCATTCTGCCCCCATTGTGGTTCTCCCATCTCTTCCCAGACCTTGCGGCAGATGACCGAGACCCTTCAAAGGCTGCCGAAAGGAACTTCCCTCTCCATCCTCTCCCCCATCGTGCGGGGGAAGAAGGGGGAATATCGTAAGGAGATGGACGAACTTCGGAGTGAAGGATTCGTCAAGGTGAGGATTGATGGCCAAATCCGGGATCTCAGCGAGGAGATCCGGTTGGACCGGAACAAACGGCATGAGATCGATGTGATCGTGGACCGATTAGTGGCGAAAGAAGGAGTGGAGCAAAGACTCGGCGAATCGCTAGAAATTGCCTCCCGCTTATCCGAGGGGATTGTCAAAGTGGAGAGGGAAGGAATCCCTCCGATTGTCTTCAGTCAGAAGTTCTCCTGCATCCATTGCGGGTTCAGTTTCGCGGAAATGACCCCGCGGATGTTCTCCTTCAACAGCCCCCACGGCGCCTGTCCGACCTGTGGCGGGTTGGGCACGAAATCCTTCTTCGATCCGGACCTCGTCGTCCCGAATTCATCGCTTTCTCTAAAGGAAGGGGCGATCCTTCCATGGAAGAAGAGAGGAGAGTCCTTTTTATGGCCCATCCTGGAGGCACTGACTAAGCAATATTGTTTTGATCTGAATACCCCTTTTTCCCGATTGCCCAAACCCATTCAACACCTCCTTCTCTATGGGTCGGATGGAGAAAAGATCTCTTTTCGGGTGAAAAGGAAAGGGCGATCCCACCTGTTTCGGCAGGAGTTTGAGGGGGCCCTCCGGGAATTGGAGAGGAGATGGGAAGAGGATGGAGACGGAGTAGAGGAACTGGAGGAGTTCAGGAATCTGATTCCCTGCCCCGACTGCCAAGGGGCACGGTTGAAGAAGGAAGTCTTGTCTATCAAAGTGGGGGGAAGATCGATTGCTGAGATTTCCCATCTTTATATCCACGAGGCACTTGAATTCTTGAAGGACTTAGAATTGACTCCACGATCTCAAAAGATCGCTCAGGGGATTCTAAAAGAAATTGAAGAAAGGTTGAGATTTATGATGGAGGTCGGCTTGGACTACCTCACCCTAGATCGGGCTGCTTCAACCCTCGCCGGTGGAGAATCTCAGCGGGTTCGCCTGGCCACCCAGATCGGGTCCAGTCTGGTGGGTGTGCTTTACATTCTGGATGAGCCCAGCATTGGACTCCATCAGAGGGATCAGCTGCGTCTCCTAGGAGTGCTGAAACGCCTGAGGGATTTGGGCAATACCGTGATCGTTGTGGAGCACGATGAAGAGACGATCCGTTCTGCTGATTATATCATCGATATGGGACCTGGCCCGGGAGAGAAAGGAGGAGAAGTCGTTTTCTCTGGGTCTCCAGAGGAATTGATGGGAACCGATCGCTCTTTAACCGGAGCGTACCTCTCCGGGAAAAGCTTCATTCCTCTTCCAGAGCATAGGAGGCCGGTAGGAGAGAGGTTTTTGGTCATCCGAGATGCTACGGCTAATAATCTGAAGAATATTGATGTGAACATCCCCTTAGGGGTTTTCACCTGCGTCACGGGTGTCTCAGGATCAGGGAAGTCGACCTTGATCATCGACACCCTCTATTGCCTATTGGCCCAGCACCTCCATCATACTCCTCAACGGTGTGCGTCCGTGAAGGGGATAGAGGGGTTGGAACATTTGGATAAAGTGGTCCATGTGGATCAGATGCCGATTGGAAGAACGCCCCGCTCCAATCCTGCCACTTATACAGGGCTGTTCCAGCCCATCCGAGATCTTTTCGCTCAACTGCCGGAGTCGAGGATGAGGGGATTTCAGCCGGGCCGATTCAGCTTTAATGTCCCTGGAGGACGGTGCGAATCATGTGGCGGGGATGGGATGCTAAAGGTAGAGATGCACTTCCTTCCGGACGTATATGTGACCTGTGAAGCATGCCATGGAAAGCGATACAATCGGGAGACCCTCGATATTCGATACCGGGGAAAGACGATTTCGGATGTGCTGGGGATGACTGTTGAGGAGGCGGATGATTTCTTCCAGGCTATTCCATCGATTCATCAAAAACTCCGAACCCTTGTCGATGTGGGGCTTGGATACCTCCAGTTGGGCCAACCCGCCACCACCCTTTCAGGAGGAGAGGCTCAACGGATCAAATTGGCCAGGGAGTTGAGCAAACGGGAGACAGGAAGGACAGTTTATATTTTAGATGAGCCAACCACAGGTCTTCATTTTGCAGATATCCAGAGGTTGCTCAATGTGATCAATAGGCTCACGGACAAGGGGAACACCGTCATTGTGATTGAACATAATTTAGAGGTGATCAAGTCGGCGGATTATATCATCGACCTCGGTCCTGAGGGAGGAGAGAAAGGGGGGGAGGTGGTCGGATGGGGAACTCCAGAACAGTTGGCCCAGAACCCTGCTTCCTATACCGGCCAGTTCCTGAGAAAGAAGATCGGGCTAATGCCTCACTTAAACGGGGTAGGGGCGACTTCAGTCGCCCTTTAGGAAGGGAGGCTAAAGCCTCCCCTACCCAGCTCCGGGTAGTCGAAGGGTTGACTTTTAGGATGCCTGTTGTTAAATACCTTTGGAATTTGTCATAGGGGGAGGGTGGACTATGGAGGAAAAGGGTAGATCGAGTACCGGCTTAGAGGAAAATGTGGCGGGGTTCTTCTGTTATATTCTTGGCTTTATCACAGGGGTCGTCTTTTTAGTGGTGGAGAAGAGAAGCAGTTTCGTAAGATTTCATGCGATGCAATCCACGATCACTTTTCTTGGCCTCTTCGTTATCTCAACGATTTTAGGAGTGATTCCGATCCTCCATCTTCTCGTCTATCCCATCTGGATTTTGAGCCTTATCCTGTGGCTCATCCTCATGGTGAAAGCCCTGCGGGGTGAGCGATATTTACTGCCCATCGTAGGAAAGATGGCTGAGGAGAAGACGGGACGATAGATCGGTTTTTTCAATGAAGCGAAATCCTAAGAAAAAAGGGAAGAAGAAAAGCCGAAAAAAAGGTGGGATAGGAAAATTTCTTGTTTTCCTGATCATCGTCGGCATGGGTCTATTTTTGGCTTATCATTTTCGCCAGGAAATAATGGATTTCTTGAGACCGCTCTCGGCAAAGAAGCCGGAGAAGAAGATCGCTGTCAAGGAGAAAAAGGTCGTCACCCTCTTTTTTTCAGAGGAAGAGGGTGAGTATCTGGTTGGAGAGAAGAGGGAGATTCCAAAGAGAGATAGGGTTGAGGAAGAAGCAAGGGAGACCATTGCAGAACTTATCAGAGGCCCCCAGGGAGCATTCATTCCTACCGTGCCTTCTCGCGCAAAATTGTTGACGCTTCAAATTGATGCGCAGGGGTTGGCAAAGGTCAATTTTGATCAGACCCTTTCCAGGGAGCATCCGGGGGGAAGTTCAGCGGAGATGTTAACCCTCTACTCGATTGTGAATTCTCTTACCCTTAATTTCCCACAAATCAAACGGGTCCAAATCCTTATCGACGGAAAGGCGGTAGAGAGTATCGCCGGTCATATCTCTCTGAAGCAACCTGTCTCTTTCAATCCCTCCATCGTTAAGAAAATGGAGAAAAAACGAGGTCTTCATTGACCCACTCGTCGGCGCACCCTCGGCCTGAGCTCGGGCCGAAGGCAAGCCCATACCGCTTGTCCTGAGCGCAGTCGAAGGATCAAGCTGGGGAGTCGAAGGGTTGACTTTGTAAGAGAAGGGGTGATAAAATTCTTTAAGAATATCGAGAAGATTTATGCTGGATGCTAAGTATATTCGGGAACATATTGATGAGGTTCGGGAGAGGTTGAGCCAGAGGGGACAACCACTCAGCCTAGATCAGTTTGTCCTGATTGACAGCGAACGGAGGAAAGCGATTCAGGAATGGGAGAGGTTGAGAGCTCTTCAGAAAAAGGTCTCTGAAGAGGTCAGTAAAAGGAAGAGGGGAGGAACGGATGCGTCAGAATTGATTTCCGAAATGAAAAAAGTCTCCCAGGAGGTGAAAGACCTGGACCGGGTTGTTGAGGAGAAAGAGAGGGCCCTGCAGGAATTTCTTCTCGTAATTCCCAATCTCCCTCATCCATCTGTTCCGAAGGGGACAGATTCATCAGAGAATGAGGAAGTCAGGAGATGGGGGGAGATTCCAACATTCGATTTCGAACCCAAACCTCACTGGGATATCGGTGAGGAGCTGGGCATCCTCGATTTTAAGACTGGAGCGAAGATTGCCGGAGCCCGGTTCACCCTTTATTGGGACCTTGGGGCCAAGTTAGAGAGAGCCCTCATCAATTTTATGCTGGATCTTCATACCCGGGAGCATGGATATCAGGAGGTGCTCCCTCCTTTTATGGTCAATCGGACAACCATGACTGGCACGGGGCAGCTCCCCAAATTTGAAGAGGAGCTTTTTAAGATCGAGGGTCTCGAATACTTTCTAATTCCGACGGCGGAGGTCCCTGTCACCAATATCCACCAGGATGAAGTCCTTGAGGAAAATGTCCTTCCCCTCTATTATACAGCCTACACTCCTTGTTTCCGGAAAGAGGCTGGGTCCTATGGAAAAGACACACGGGGACTGATTCGGCAACATCAATTTAACAAGGTGGAGCTGGTGAAGTTTTCGAAGCCTGAAAGTTCTTATGAGGAATTAGAAAAACTTCTCTCGAATGCAGAAGAAGTATTGAAAAGGCTGAAACTTCCTTATCGGGTGGTCACCCTTTGTACGGGAGATCTGGGGTTTTCAGCTTCCAAAACTTATGATATTGAGGTCTGGCTTCCGGGTCAGAACACATTCAAGGAGATCTCTTCCTGTAGCAACTTTGAGGATTTTCAGGCCAGGAGGGCGAAGATTCGATATCGCGTTTCTGGAAAATCGAAGACCGAGTATGTCCATACCTTGAATGGCTCCGGCTTGGCAGTCGGAAGAACATTGGTGGCTATTTTGGAGAACTACCAACAAGCTGATGGGAGCGTGGTGATCCCAGAGGTTTTGCGACCTTATCTGTATGGGGTTGAACGGATAGAAAAAAGAAAGTAAATACACGGTTAGGGGTGAGGCGTTAGGCGCAAGGGGTTAAAAGTTTAAAGTTAAACGTTCATTATTTGTAACACTTTAGCGTTTTGAAAACGCTGTTTAATCCCCCTTTATCCTCCTTTAGAAAAGGGGGAAACACTTCTCCTCCCTTTGGTAAAGGGAGGTGGGGAGGGATTTTAAAAAGTTATTTCAAACAGCTAAGTTGATACCATTATTTAAGGTTTACAGTTCACAGTCCAAGGTATAGAGTATCTTGCTTCAGCAAGATCGCGGAGGGATGGCCGAGTAGTTTAAGGCGTCCCGTCTGAAACGGGATTCCCTGTAAAACATGGGACGTGGGTTCGGCGACCCCGCCAGAGGCGGGGGAGGCGGAGCGAGCGAGCACATCCTACTCCTTCGTCGCAGACGAAAAGAGGTTTTAGGCGTACAGG
>CAYMJV010000050.1:0-22212 GCA_964390545.1 uncultured Syntrophaceae bacterium | reverse complement strand
GTCCTGGTGTACTGTTTCAGAAACGACTTTACACAACGGTCATTCCGGACTTGATTAAGCCTGCCCCGTACTTGATACGGGGGAATCCAGTCTTTTCAAAACCTGGATTCCCCCTGGGGTTTACCCCGTACTTGTCGATTAGACCCGACCACGGGATACGGGGCGGGAATGACAACTCTAAGATCATTGTAAAGATGTATTAGAGACACTACACTTAGGTTAGGTGGTTAAACATGCAAGAACAGTCGGGCGCTTATAATCCCATTGTCCTGGATCATTTCAACCACCCGAGGAATATGGGCGAGATGGATCACCCCGACGGGGTAGGGCAGGCCACGAATCCCGCTTGCGGAGATACGGTGAGGCTCTTCATCAGGGTGGAGAGGGACCGGATTACGGAGGCGAAGTTTCTGACCTTTGGTTGTGCGGCTGCAATTGCTTCATCGAGCATGACCACCGAGATGATTCAAGGGAAGACGGTTGAGGAGATCTTGATGATTTCGAAGGAAATGGTGTCCGATGCGCTCGGAGGTCTTGCCCCTACGAAAATCCATTGCTCCGTCCTTGCCGAAGATGCGATTCAGGCTGCGGTGGCAGATTACCAACGCAGGACCCCCTCACCCTCCCCCTCTCCCCGAGGGGAGAGGGAATAACTTCCAACTCCTCTCCCTGTGGGGAGAGGAATAAGGTGAGGGGGCATTAGAAAGGGATTGAACATGATAGGAAGGGAGAGAAGCATCGATCTCTTAAAAAGAGTTATTCATGAATCTCCGGCGGATCAGACAGAGGTCCTCCTCCTGACGGAAGATTCTTCCTTGACTCGCTTTGCCCAATCGACGATCCATCAGCATGTAGCAGAGCGAAACGGAACGGCGATCCTTCGAGTCGTTTCAGATAAACGCATTGCAGTCGTTACCACCAATATCCTGAAAGCTTCTTCATTAAGAAACTCTCTTAAAAAGGCGATCTCCCTCGCGCGGGTCCAGCAACCCAATGAAGAATTTAAATCCTTGCCTGAACCCAGACCGATTCCGGAGGTGGATACCTTCTCAGAAAAGATTGACCGTCTCACACCTGAGAAGAAGGTGAAGACGGTGAGGAATCTATTCTCCATTGCGAAGGGGAAAGGCTTTAAAGCCTCTGGTGCCTTTTCCCATGGGAAGGTAGAGTTGGCGGTGGTCAATTCCCTCGGGGTGGAAGCCTATCAACTCTATTCGGACCTCTTTTTTCATCTCATCATGGGGAACGGGAAAAGTTCCGGGTATGCGAGCTTTGTATCGAGAGATCCAGATCAATTGAGTATCGAGAGCCTGACAGAAGAGGCAACCCAAAGGGCATCGGGAGGAGAGCCGATCCAGATCGAGCCCGGGGAGTATGAGGTCATCTTGGAGCCCTATGCCGTTAGTGAACTTCTATCTTTTATGGGCTATCTGGGATTTCATGCGTTGGCGCTACAAGAGGGGAGGAGTTTCTTCTGCGATGCAATGGGTAAAAAGTTGGTGGGTGAGAAGGTAACCATTTATGACGATGGTTTCGATCCAGAGGGATTACAGGTCCCTTTTGACTTCGAAGGACTTCCCAAACAGAAGGTCATCTTCTTTGATGAAGGAGTGGCAAAAGGAGCGACCTATGACTCCTTTACGGCCGGCCGGGAAGGAAAAAATTCCACAGGCCATGCCCTGATTCCTCCTAATACCGAGGGCCCCATCCCCATTAACCTCTTGATGAAGGAGGGGGATTCTTCTTTGGAGGAGATGGTGAAGTCTGTCCGTAAGGGAATCTATGTGACTCGATTTCATTACACCAATGTGGTGGAACCCATGAAGGCGGTTTTAACCGGGATGACTCGGGATGGGACCTTCTGGATCGAGGGGGGCGAATTAAAACATCCGATAAGAAATTTGAGGTTCACGGAGTCGGTCCTCCGGGCTCTTTCCCGGGTGAGCAACATCTCAAGAGTAAGAAGATTATGTTCAGAAGGGACGGTCTATTCAAGACGCTTTGTCACCGGAACCGTAGCCCCAGCCATTAAGGTGGATGGTTTTAATTTCTCAGGGGTATCAGCGTTGTAGCGAAAATCCGAAGCACGAAATCCGAAATTCGAAACAAGCACAAATGTTCAAAATGTAAAATGACCCAAACAAACACTTTTTTTAAAGTTTTGAAAATTTGAATTTTGGATTTGTTTCGGATTTCGATATTCGAATTTCGGATTTTGAGATGGAGGGATTGGAGAGACCAATGAAAGATCTCATTCATTACATTCTTGATGTGGCTAGGATGAAGGAGGTGGACTATGCGGATATCCGAATCGTTCGCCGGCAGAATGAAGAGATTGGGGTGAAGAACGGAAGGGTGGAAGCCCTGATCCATGATTCGGATTTCGGCTTTGGGATAAGAGTCCTTTTCCGGGGAGCCTGGGGATTTGCCTCCAGTTCTAAGGTAACAAAGACCGAGATGGAGACGGTTTTCAGAAAAGCATTGAAGATCGCGAAGGCAAGTTCAAAGGCCAAAGTGAAAGACTTATTTTTTTCTTCCGTGATCCCCGTCGTGGATCGATATCAGACCCCAGTTTCGGTCAATCCGTTTGATGTCTCCACGGAGGCGAAACTGGAGCTCCTTTTCAAAGCGGACGAGATCATCAGGAGAAATAAGAAGGTGAGGATCTCAGAATCCTTTATGGGATCCTATAAAACAGAGAAGATTTTTGCCTCCACCCAGGATGCATATATCGAGCAGGAGATTGTGGAGTGCGGTGCTGGCATTTCAGCGACCGCCATTGAAGGAGGGGAGGTTCAGGTCCGATCCTATCCCAACTCCTTTCGGGGAAACTTTGCTACCAAGGGTTTTGAGTGGATTCAATATTTGACCCTTCTAGATCACGCACAAAGGGTGGCTGAAGAGGCTGAGCAACTTCTCTCGGCCAAGACCTGTCCTTCGAAGGTGACCACCTTGATCCTGGATAGCTCTCAACTGGCTCTTCAGATCCATGAGTCGATTGGGCACCCCATTGAACTGGACCGCGTCCTTGGGACAGAGGCCAGTTATGCGGGAACGAGTTTTTTGAACCCGGGGATGGTGGGCCATTTCAAATACGGATCGGAGGTAGTGAATGTGGTCGCCGATGCCACTTTTCCAGGTGGATTGGGGACGTTTGGTTACGACGACGAAGGGGTGAAGGCTCAGAGGGTTCCCATCCTTTCCAATGGGATTCTCGTCAATCTTCTCACTTCAAGGGATACAGCCCATTATCTTGGGAAAGAGAGTAACGGGACGATGAGGGCAGATGGCTGGAACAGGATCCCTCTTATTCGGATGACCAATATCAATCTGGAGCCTGGGGACTGGACACTGGAGCAGATGGTCAGTGATACGGAGGAGGGTCTTTTCCTGACCACCAACCGCAGTTGGTCAATCGATGATAAGAGGATTAACTTCCAATTCGGTACGGAGATCGGATGGGAGATTAAGAAAGGAAAGCTTGGAGAAATGGTAAAGAATCCGACGTACACGGGGATCACCCCTCAGTTCTGGAACTCGTGCGACGCCATTGCCAATCGAGACCACTGGCAGATGTGGGGGACCCCCAATTGTGGAAAGGGTGAACCCGGTCAGGTGGCCCATGTGGGACATGGAGCAGCCCCCGCGAGATTCAGAAATGTCCAGGTAGGAGTAATGAAGTAAACAAAGATGGGGAGATAGGGTGATACGGAGATGGGGAGATAATAAAATAAATAAATCAGGTGATGAGGTGATGGGGAGACAAGGAAGAAAATTGAATCGCGGATTTCCGACTCCGGAATTACGGTAAGATGAAGGACAACTCTTTTTTCACAATCAGTCCATCGGTTTCTTTTGTCATTCTTGTAACTTCTTTAGTCCCTCCATTTCCTTCAATACTTGGTCTGATACAGTCCTTACAATCTCATCACGAATAATCGACAGAAGATCCTCCCAACAGATATAGCCCGAATGCAAATTTGGCTCTTCCGGAAAATATTCCGCGAGACAAATCCTACAAAAACCGGCGTGCGCCTTCGGTATGACGTAATAAAAACCCTTGTTCGGGATGTTATTACATTGACGTAGAAATTCGTAGTAGGATCGTTCCTTAGGCAACGAATAGATTTTCTCAGGCTTATCCCCGCTTTTTGACTCTAATAAGATTAATGATTGATCTCCGTCCTTTATTAGAAAATCTGGGCGTAACCCCCAAAAAGTCCTCTCGTAGTTTATTTCAGGAATACCGTAAATCTCCGCTTCTTCTTTATTAAATGGTCCTTCGAAGTATAGCATTGGAGGTTTAGTCACAGGGGGAAAGAGACTTGAAAATTGTTTCGGACTTTCAGGCCTACCCATTGGATGAACTATTGGCAAGTTCCAAAACTTAGAAGCATCCTGACAGGCTTGATGCAACGACCAAGAGAGAACCCACTCCGGGAAAAGGTGCGTAATTTCAATTTCTGACATAAAAACCTCCTTTTCAAAAAGTGCATGTTGTATTAAACCGATTAGAAGTGCTTTAAGAAATGAATCCTAATTCATAGCTCTCTAAAACAAAAAACCGGATTACCATCTGAATAAAGCCACGGTAATCCGGTCTCTTTTCCTTTGAATTCCGCGTTCGGCAACCCGGCTATCCCGTTGGGATCCGTGGCTTTCCGTCCCACGATTGCTCGTGGTTTGGCTTTATCGATTTCAATAATCTCTCAGCAACTATTATGCCAAACTTATCGAGTTCGTAACTGATTGAAATTCAAGATAAATTTTAATCGTCAATTTTGTGGAAGAAAATTAACATCAGACACAATGTCATCCGCTGCCAAAAATTGTTTGTCAGTCCAGCGCAGACATTAAATGGTGTAAAAAGCTTGAAAATTATCACGATCCCTACTGCGAATAAAAGTAATAGCTAAGGTCGCGACGTCTCGACTAAAAACTTCACTTATCTTCACGTGCGGCAAGTAAAGTTCATTGAAGATTTTCGAATGCAAATAAACAAAAAAAGGAGCCATTTGACTCTGCCTTTACGCCCGGTGGGCCTATCTTACGGTCTTGGTTGTGGTGGTTTCCAACCGAGTACCCAAGACCCCACTATCACATCACCCAAAAATTTGTCCTCATCAAAAACTCAATAGAGGCTATTCTTTTTTCTGTCAAATATCGTATTCAACCCGAAGAGGAGTTGGGACTTGGTAAAGGGCTTCGAGATATAATAAGTGGCCCCCAGTTCGTATCCTTTAAACATATCATTGTCCTCGTTCTTAGCAGTCAGGACAATGACTGGGATCTCACTCGTTTCTGGATTCAATCTGACTTCTTTCAACACTTCCCAACCGTTCTTTCTAGGCATCATGATATCGCAGATGAGAACGTCAAACCGGTCTCTCTTCAATTGCACCATGGCTTGTTCTCCGTCCGCAGCCTCTTTCACCTCATAGCCGGCTTTGCCTAATTGAATTTTTATAAACTTACGAATCGTCTCTTCATCATCAATGACTAAGACCTTCTTGTTCATGCTTCATCCCTCCTTGTCGGAAATCGAAGTGTAAAAGTGGTTCCCGATCCTTCCCTGCTTTCTACATCAATCGTACCCCCATACTTCGTGACAATCCGGTAGACGATATTTAATCCGAGCCCTGTGCCTTCCCCCGTTCTTTTGGTTGTAAAGAAAGGATCAAAAATTTGGCTGAGATGCTTTTGGGGAATTCCCATTCCATTATCACTCACCTTCACTTCGACGGAATCTCTGAGCGATCGCGTGCAGAGGGTGATTATGCCTCCTTTACCATCCATGACTTGGAATGCATTCGTAATCAAGTTGGTGAACACCTGTTGAATCTCACCTAAATTCGCAACCACTTTATCAATCGGTTGGAATTTCTTAACCACTTCTACCGAGCTCGTTTTGACTGCTAAACGAACCATCTTCAGAGATTCTTCAAGAACCTCATTCATATCAATGGGGTTCTGCTCTTCTTGTTTCGCAACTCGGCAGTAAGACCTTAATCCCTTAACGATTTCACTGATCCTCTGTCCGCAATTCAGGATATCCGTTAAATAACTTTTGATCGTAGAAATATCTTCCTCTTCTAACGAGGCCTCTGCCATCCCGATGATACCAGTCAGTGGATTGTTGATTTCATGGGCTACGCCTGATGCCAATATGCCAATTCCAGCCAACTTCTCTGATTGAATGAGTTGTTCGTGAAGTCGCTGTTCTTCAGTGACATCACGGGAATATTCGATTACAGATAAAAGGTCCCCCTTATCGTCCAAAATTGGGTAAGAGAAGATATGCAGAGTGCTATCTATCGTTGGGTTTTTCTGAACTACAGACGCAGGTTGTTTTGTCTCGAGGGTGACCGTCACTGGGCACTTTTCACATGGAAGATCCCTTTGATAATAGGCTTCATAACATTTCCTGCCAATCAATTCCTCAAATGTTGTGTGGTATTTTTCTATGACTGCTCTATTCACACGTTGAATCTGATAATCGGGAGCCCGTATAGAGAGCTGGTCTCGAATACTGTCAAAGATGGCTTCAAGGTTTCTTTTACTTTCTCTGATTTTCTTTTCCAGTTTTCTCTGGTCACTGAGATCCCGAAAGATCACCTGGAAAAAGGATTCATCCTCTAAATCAATTCTTTTAATGGATAAATCTACTTCAGAGGATCCTCCATCCTTCCGAGCTAATGAAAGAGCCTCTGTCCTTCCTTCACCTTCTTTGATCACCGCTTCAAAAAAACTCAAGGCCTCTTGTTTATCCCGCGGGGCAATGAGATCCACGGCATCCTTTTGCAAGAGTTCTCCTTTCTTATATCCGGTCAACTGTTCTACTTCTCTATTGACATCTGCAATTTGCCACGGTGAATTTCTTAAAATGATAATCCCATCATTCGCATTCTCGAAAAGGCCGCGATATTTATCCTCAGAGATGGCAAGTTGTTTCTGTTTTTCTTTGGAAAAGGTTTGGACAATATATCCATAGAAGGCAGACATGATGAATATAAAAGGGATGCGGATGGTATAGCTGATCCCTTGGTCCGAATTTAACAACCCCCATGAATAGAGGAGGATTCCATAAAGGGAGGCAGTCACTCCAGAAATGACCATTAACAATTTATAATTGCGGCTCATCGAGGCGAGGATGAGGATAAAGAAAAAGACCAGATAAAAATCTGTCGTGACTTTCTCTGAAAGAAACATTCCAAATGACACGATCCCGGTATCCATGAGGACTAAAGAATAGAAGAATTTTAGGTTCGAAAACCATTTGGGGGGAACGAAGATAAGCAGGAGGTTAGAAAGAATATAGAGTAAAATGAAAAGCTGTCCTAAATCGATGTGAGCAATCTTTCCCTTTCCGAAAAGGATGAGATAAGAGGTGACGATAATAACTGCCCATCTCAAACCGAGTATCCTTTTTTTGTTTTGATTTTCCATAGTTTTCCTAACAATTCAAATTTGAAGTTAAAGGTCGCAAGAAACATACCAGATAGAATTTAGGTAATGTTTAAAGAGACCATTAGACCGGATTATTTCCTAAAATTGCTCTAATTGTTTCGGACAACCGTTCCAGATGGAATGGTTTTTGAATAAAGCCTTTACCGCCTCGTTCCAGTATTTTGGAGGCTTCCCCATCAATACTATAACCGCTTGAAAGCAGAACTTTTATATCTGGATTAATTTCTTTCAAACAGTCGAAGACTTCGCCACCCTTCATATTGGGCATGATAATGTCAAGAAGTACTAGATCAACGGTTTCTCGATGTTTCTTATACACATTGATGGCTTCTCTTCCCTCCCGAGCAGTCAACACGTGATAACCCATGACCTTTAAGAGTTTTTCGCCGACTTCTAAGACCGCTTCCTCGTCATCAACTAAAAGGATAGTCCCAGTTCCTTTTGAAATGTTGTCTGGTAGTTCAATTGTGTTATAAACCTCTTCTTTCGATGCGGGTAGATAGATCTTGAAGGTAGTCCCCCGTCCTTTCTCGGATTCAACATCGACATATCCTCCATGTCCCTTGACGATGCCGTAGACAGAAGCCAATCCAAGACCTGTCCCCCTTCCGAGTTCCTTCGTCGTAAAGAATGGCTCAAAGATGTGTTGCACCGTTTTTGGATCCATGCCAATACCTGTATCCGTAACGGTCAACAAGACATAGTCACCGGGTTTTGGATTATAGAGCTTTCCTTTCATATCTCCGTGGGGGATATTGATCGTCCTCAAGAAGATATCCCCCCCTGCTGGCATAGCATCTGCTGCATTTACCAATAGATTCATCAGGATCTGCTCAATCTGTCCGATATCTCCCTCGATTGGAAATAGATCATCGGCAAGTTCTCGATGGATAGTGATCTCTTTCCTGGTTCTTCCAAAGGTTGTAGAAGTTTCCTCCACTAACTGGTTCAACTGAAAGGGCCTCACATCGTACTTACCTTTTCTGGCATATCCAAGCAGTTGACTGGTTAGCCTCGATCCGCTTTGAACCTGCTTTACAATGCTCGATAGCATTTCATAGTGAGGATGTGAGGGATCGACATCTAGAAGCATCAAGGAGGCATTCCCTTGTATCACCATAAGCAGATTATTAAAATCATGAGCAATACCACCGGCTAGGGTACCAATTGCTTCCATCTTTTGTGCTTGCAGGATTTGTGCCTCCATGCGCTTCCGTTCGCTCAAATCATTGAGAACAATAATAATGCTTTTATGCTCTTCTTCTACGACAGGCAAGAGACTAAGCGAAATTTGTTTACTATTCGTGATCAGCGAAACTTCTTTGGTCATTATTTGCGGCTGTATACCCATCGCTCCAAGGTGATCTTTAATCCTTAAACGATCTGCCTCTTGGAGCACATCAGTGAAATTAGAACCCAATAGCTTATTTTCAGGGAGGTTGATCAACGAAATAGCGGCTGGGTTGGCATAAACAATCCTTCCCTCAGGGGTGATCTCTAAAATCCCTTCTGCCATACTATTTAAGATGACTTCAAAGTGCCTTTTGATAGAGAGTAATTCAATCGTAATGCGACGTGGAAAAACATCTTCACGCCCCATGATCTCACCAGGGAGGAAAGCCGAAGGCTTCTGATCAGATTTCTCTAGAGCTAAAAGAATGTGTTGTCGCATTTTGTTAAAGGGCCCTTTAGCAATGCATGCGTTCGCACCAAAGGCACTCGCGTTTATCTCCCCTTCAGCAGCAACAGCAGAAAGAATAATGATGTATGCATCCTCCAACTTCGGCATGCGACGGATAACTTCACATAATTTGTCTCCGCTGATATGAGGCATGATCAAGTCGATGAATACAACATCTGGGGTAAAGGTGTTTAAAATATCAATAGCGGCAAGGCCGTTTTCAGCAGTGACAACGTGATGTCTTTCCTTTTTCAGTAAATCGGCCATAAATTTCAACATAACCGGATGGTTATCTACGACCAAGATCTTCTTACCCACGTCATGGCCTCCTAATTTTCTGGTGATTGGGATATTGCGTTTCTTTTTGAGCTTTTTAGGGCCTACCTTTCACTTTTTTACTAAGGCTTTCGCTATCCGATCAAGTTCTGCTTTAATTCTCTTGGCCGCTCCGGTAGCCCCAAACAAGTCGTTGTCTCGGACATTCATCTCAATTCTTTTTGCAAATTCGAATATTTCCGTTAATCCAAGATTTGCAGAAGTACCTTTTATGGAATGGGCAACTATTGCTACCTTCTCTGTGTCTTCATCTTCAATGGCGGATTGCAATTTGTTCAAATCGGAATAACCGGTCTTTACAAAAAGGGCAACCAGCTCTAAAAATTCATTTTCTTCTAGTTCTAAATTTTCAGCTAATTCTCTAAAATCCATATTCCCTCTACAATCCTTTGGGTATGCTTCGGATATTTTTTTCAAAATTCCTCCGATTTGATCAATGCCTGTAGTACACTCTTGACCGCCCGTGGTCTATCCTTAATAAAGGTATTAAAGGCTACTAAGTTGGGTGTCTTAAGGCAGAGTCCTGATTCTTCAAATACCCCTATCTTTATGAAAATGTAGCAGGCAACAACGATTGAAAATAATTCAACAAGACCACCAATGAAGAGAGAGTTAGGTAAGCTGGTTAGATATAAAGCGGATAGGAAAAATATGCTTAACAGGATACCTAGATATTTCTCAAATTTCATTCGTTTCCTCTAACATTTAGAAATCGATATAACTCGAACTGATGGACGCGCCAGCTATTTCCCACTTTAACGGCCCTGATCTTTCCTAGACGGATATGTTTCAGGTAAGTAGGTTTGGATATTTTTAAGTACTTGATGGCTTCTTTCGTTGTTAAGACTACATCTTTGTCCAATAAAGACATGAGATTGGCTCCTTTTATCGAAGTTTTACCGATATTGTGCAATATTTATACCAGACCATATTCCATGAAGGGTTTGATTCTTAAGTATTTAATTTCTAAGGATTAAGTAGAATTTTCTAAAAAGGACTAGCTTTATTATTTTACGCCTTTTGAAACAAAAGTTTGCCAATAACAACATTTTTGACCTATCTCTATCGTTGATTACGACGGGGGTTCTTAGCAGGTAGGGTTGAGCTAAAACATAATTCAAGGTGGGATCTGTTAATTACAGAGTGATCGTTATCATTGGAGCAAAACACTACCACAACGAGTACAAGGAAGTAATGAAGGAATCAAAACAATAACGATTCTTATTGTTAATGAGTTAGCAGAATATTTTGGTGTCAATCCTTAAGGAAAGAAGGTAACCCCTTTAACCGATCAGAAAGCAAGGGGAGATTGAAGGAAATAGAAATTACTCAAGGATCTTGCTCAGCTTCTGAACTGATACCGAGGTAAATTCAATGGCATTTTTACAGATTTTCATTCGGTTATCCCATTCGCCTTGCTCTACAGGACCGAGTCCAGAAAGATCCAGTTGATTACAAAACCTCATAGCCTGATCGAGATGAAAGGTGATCCGTTCCAGTGAATTCCTATTTCTCTCTTTGTCAATTTCCATCGCTATGCCTCATATGGTGTTAGGCAGGATTCAAGTAGACTTCCAGCATGAAAAGCCCAAAAGAAGGAATATCCTTAGTCGTCGTTTTTCAATTTATCAAATATAACCATGAAGTTAAAGCGAATTTTCCGCTAAATGCATGTTTCAGAAAGGAATCTTCATTAGATCTGGCAAAACATGTGAGGCCCAATCGGGAGGGGAGATTATGAAAAGTTTTAGATCGCAAGCAAATCGAGCGAGTAGTTCTTGGGATGTACACCCACAAATCACCAGTGGGAATGATGTCCAGGAATTAAAGATAACGAGTTGAAAGGGAGCAATACACCTGACCTGAGCCACCAGCGGGAATTCAAGGCTCCTCACTATACGTCCGATAATCCACTGTGAGCTCTTCGCCGGGGTTAATATCCCTTAATGCGAAAAAATTGTAATTCTCGTCGCAACGCACGTTAGGCTTTTTAGACTTTTGCGGACGATTCAGGTACCATGAGACAGTCAATCGGTTGAAATTCATCGGACATCCGTAGCGAGTCTTCTTGTCTTTCTCATCGGTCATAACTACGCCAAAATCATCATACAATTCTCTGATCGCCATCGGCCTTCGGGGAAGATCGCTCTTTTCTTTCCAAACCATCTCCTCGCAATCGCTGGGGAACAGTTCCGTTCCTCTTTTGATTCTTCTTATTGCGAAGACACCGATGCCACCCTTGTGGACCTTGGAAGATTGCAACCTCGTGTAGACGCCGACATGAGGTTTTCTTTCTACTGAGGGCTTCCAACAAATATCGAACGCCTTACCGAGTCCTTCCAAGTCTGGGAAAACCGTTGTTTCATCGATTCCGCATATTAAGAGGGAATCCTTTATCGAGTCCACTTGCCAGCTTGGGATCTTAATCTTTGTCAGGGGGACCCCCAATTTTTGTGCAATTGTTTCCATACCGCGTTGATCCGTGCCGTGTATCGTGAAACATGACCGCTGTGCACTGATCCTGCGCAGAATGTGACCTGGGTAGATCGCTGCAGGCCAACGAGCCCACCGCCCTTTTGCAAACCTGGCCCTGAGCCACTTTTCGAAACGCTGCCTATCCTTTCTTGTTGTCCCGGGGTCACCAGGTGGGATGACTTCGTCCTTCCCAACTACCTTCTTGTTGAGCTTCCAAGGGTTGAGCACCCACACTGCGGCGTCGCCGTAGCCTTTATTCTCTCTTATGGCGAAATAGAGTCCATGCAAGGCACCCTCTGTCCAATCGAGGAGCCTCGTCGGGGCGCCATAGTGCTGCATTATAAAATACCAATCCCAATTGTTCGCGGGTTTAACATCAGACAGATCGGTGCCTCGTAAGGCGAATAGCTCACGGTTTTCGTCATCGTCCGCCTTCGGGTCAACTTCCCCATTTTCGCTTCTGTAAAGCCGCGGCACCAAGCTCCATTGGGCACTTGCCTGGCCACGAAACCATAGCCACGATTCTCCCGGCTTATTCTCCTTCTTTCCTAGCTCTGAAACTATCTTAATGAAGTCCTCGAGGTTACGTGCAGTTTCTTCTCGTAGCTTCAACATCTATAACCCTCCCTCGTGGACAACTTGTTGCCCGCGTTGTCACTATAGAGATTATAAGAACTCCCTTGGGTTGGATTGAACATACAAAACCTGGAGTTGTATGTCAAGAATGGTTCTACTTTCTTTCCCAAGTAAAAGTATGGATTACCACTCGTAATATTTATCCAGTTGAAACTTATTCTCGATGATTATAGGAAGGAATCTTCATTAGATCTAGCAAGACACATCACCCAATCAGGAGGGGAGATTGTGAAAAGTGTTAGATCGCAGGC
The DNA here is from genome assembly GCA_964390545.1 of uncultured Syntrophaceae bacterium. GTDB lineage: Bacteria > Desulfobacterota > BSN033 > BSN033 > UBA1163 > CAYMJV01. The sequence continues at coordinate 9,366 of CAYMJV010000050.1, read as the reverse complement.
AAATCAAGCGGGTATCTTTTGAGAGATACACCTACAAAGAGTGAGGATTAGCATCCACTAAGAGTAGTTCATTTCCGATTGAAAGAGAGCATGACACTTAAAATAGGTAGCGCGGCTGTGCCGCGCCCGCTTAGTGACTTGTAAGCCGATCACCTTATTTTATGCTTTGTGAAGTTCCCTATTGATCGCACCTTCTATATCGCCCGCCTTGAATACATTGTTGATATTCTCCATCCATTCGGGTTTATTCTTGATAAGATTGCGGATGAGGGTAATTGAAGGACTATAATGCCGTTTTAGACGGTTGGGGTTTGTTCGAACTTCTTCGATCCATATATTCGTTTGTGCCCGATCATCCCAGTTCTCCTTCCCCGTGTATTTAAATGCTAACACTCTAGCAAGGTGGAAGACCCCGTAGGACACAATGCTATATCGTATGGGATCGTTCTGCCATTTATTTAATGCCTCTCGTTTCATTTTAAGACAGTAATCGTAAATGAAGTACGCTAGCACATGTTTTTCAACAGTCGTCTCAGGAAAGAGCTCGGAATACCATTCTTGATCCCAGATTCTATACTTTTGTGTTCGCGCTATAGTTGGCTTCTTCTTCACTATCGCTAGATATGCCTGCGCTATCTTCTCATTACTAATAACCGTCTTACTTTCCTCACGTGTTAATCCCTTGAACTCTCCAGGCTTTCGTTCGTAGCGAAGGTTATATAAGTTAGAAAAAGCGCGTTGGTAATCCTCTTGTATCGAGTCGTTGGCTTTTAGATCACGAGAGTTTATGGCGTTCTGATTATTGGTGGTCAAAACAACCCTACCCACAAACCTTTCATCTGTCGTCTCGAAAATCCTTACTAATACTTCGACGTTGTCTTGAAGTTTTCCTTGTTGTGCCATAGTCGCTAACGTCATCGATGTTTGACATCCGTTAACGATCTGTAGATTAGTCAACTTAAGATGAGCATTATCGGGGTCATCAACTACCTGACAACGATCACAGGCTATTGTTATTCCATTATTGAAAAACCAGAACATATGGCTCTCGTTTGCGTTAGACGATGTGGCCGCAATGCCAGGATTTACTCTCCCACGCTCAACACCATAGAAACGCCTAAGATTTAAATCGAAGACCGACTTTTCCCTGTCTCCAGCAACAAGTCGGGCAATATCGTTACCACGAACAGTGCACATATAACCAATCATGCCTTGAGCGCTGTAACGAACATAAGAGGGCTTGTTGCGATCGTAAAGAATCGGAAGTACATCATCAACTTGCTTTTGTCTTCTTTCTTGTTCTCCAAGGTATTCAACGAGTTCCCAAGCACCAAGCACATCTATTGAGAAGTGATGGAAGCCTCCAGCCTGGTATTTCGATTTGATTTCGTCCCATTCATGTTTGAATTCTTTGGATAACTTCTTCACATCACCCTTTGTGACGAAGAATACACGCACATCCATATTCGATGGGCCCGATCTGTTCCGGAATTCACGGACCTCATCAATCTTGCGTATAAGGGGGACGTTGCTCAAATTTTGATACTGTGCCTTTGGTTTCTCAAAAACCCAAGAAAGGCCGTTGCCGAGGAGTGTGAGGGCATTGGACGAGAATGACTCTGAATTCTTTGTTTGAAGAACAAGTATCTCTGCAGTACCAGAGACCGGATTCTCATCGATGGATAACACATCCATTTGCTTGTCTTCGCCACCATCCACAATGTCTTCCGGTTGGAGATCATCATAGCTGTAATCTTTTAAGATCGAAAATACGAGTTTCATGAATGCAACGTCAGGTTCGTCTCCGGATGATTGGATGCAGTCATCAAGTCTATCATTGATAATACTTAGCCTAAGAGACATGTTATCTCCTTTTCTCTTCCGATTTGGTTGTTAACATTACATTTTATATTGATTCTTTATTTTTCTTGATGAATAAACGTTTCGGCGTCTTTACAGACTCCCGTGCGTCCTGAAATACCCTGACGGCAACCGTCGTGGACGGTTATCAATCATCAATTATGGGTTGTAATATACACTTTTTTTAAACTTTTTGGAAGTGACGAGTTCAAGAAGGAATCTTCATTAGATCTGGCAAGACACATCACCCAATCGGGAGGGGAGATTGTGAAAAATTTTAAATCGCAGGCAAATCAAGCGGGCATCTTTTGAGAAATACACCTACCTACAAGTCAACAAAATAAGACATCATGAGATTTGATGGTTACGGGTTGAAACATTCATGCCGACAAGCCACCCCTTAGTTCTTTCTTACCATTTTCGGCGTCCCCGACCCTCAATTGGATCCTCAATCATACCAAGGTGAGATAGAAGGTCTTCCCAGAATCGATGTGCTTCTTTGAAGACTTCTTCTGCAAGATACTCCTTTCCATTGCGATGGATTACCCAAATATAAGATAGCCCTTCGCCTGGCAGCTTTGCCTTATTCTGATTCGGTCTGACCAGCTTAAACTTGGTTACCAACGAGGGGTCTGGTCTGCGTCTGACCTCTACATGTTTTCCCGCTGTAGCAATTACTTGGCATATCCGCAGAGCCTCACAAGCACTCGTTACAGCAGCCGCGAGATCAACATTATTAGAGATAGGTCGCCCAAAATATCGAGTTGCCATCTCGCGCTGATCTGTCTCCATATCGGCACTCACCCAATCGACGATATGCCATGCGGTCATTGCTATATTGAGAGCAAGATAGCCACTCAAGGTTGAGGAGAAATCGGACTTTGTAAATTGATGAATTTCTACGGTTAGCTTTCGCAGCAACTGTGATGCTTCGCGGATGTTGAAACTCTGGGAAACGCGTTTTGGAAATTTTGGAATGGGAATCTTAGGCATATATTTTGTTATCCAGTTTTTCTTTTTAAAAGCGAGAATGGTTTAGATGATTTTTTAAAGTTCAATCATCATTTCTCGCCTTCTTGACCTTCCTGAATTTCAACCAACCCAACTGCCAATGCAAATTTTAGAAATCCCCTGTCCTCCAGACAGTTCTTAGCTATATAAGTAAGAGCCTTTCTTGAAACAAAAATACCTGCAAAAATAGAAATTGGAAGCAGAAAAACCGAGATCTTCCAATGAATAAATAAGAAAAGAATAGTGCTAATTAAGCCAACGTAGGCAGCATCTTGTAATCTCTTAAGAATAAATCTATATTTGGGGAGTATTTGGTTTAGATAGAGCATTTTTTGTTTCCTTTTTATTACCAAACCAACTTCTCCACACGCTATCTTTGCGCGAATTATATCGATATCTGAGAAATTCATTTGGTGTTATTTTTCATTTACTATGTGTGGATATGTCTTCATATTATTTTGTGCCCTCTCCAGCAAGCAACAATGGCAAGACATGATCATACGTGCAAGGGATAAAATTACCGGCCCGGTTTACCGCATCTGCTGGAGTGTCTTTCTATATGTTCTTGAGTATTTTCCCTATCGGCGTACCCTCATATTGACATTTCCAGTTGTTGCAGATTCTAAACCCCTCGTGAAGATGAAGACCCATTTTGTTTACCACCACTGGAAATAGTTTTTCAATAATTGTTGACGCAACACCCAGAGCTAAGATAGCTTCCTCATCAGAAGCCGTTTCAGCCCTATGTAATATCGAGTTTCTTTGCTTTTGTACCTCCCTTATTTCTTGCCATATAGGCTTATTTGAATCCGGTCTTTTGTAAGTATCGAGGTCTACTCCTCCATGTTCCCGTAGAATCTGCAAAAGAAGCTCTCTGTACTTGTCCATACTTGAATGTGAAATTGCCAAGTCGGTTATAAAAGCTGCAACCGACGCGGCGTGAACCAGGCCAAACACTATTGGTTTCAGGAGGGTTTCCTTTAATCCAACCTCCATAGCGATAGCAGAAAAAATGAATGAGGCGGTAACATTAGTATTAATGAGATTCCGCGCTTCCCTAAGAGCATCGAAAGCTGGCTTTGCCAAAAGCTGATGATCGCCATAATAAGACTGAAGACGTTCGTCTGTAAATTCTTCAATTGCCTGCTCTTTGTGTTCTTTATAGAGCTGTTCCATGTACTCTTCGTATCGGGCTTCGTCAGGCGTCATAGACATTTAACAGTTCCTCATTATGCTCATAACGGCAAGGCTCAGCCGCGCGGCCTTTCTCGCGTCGGCTGCAGCAAGTGGTTAGGCGCGTTTGAGAGGAGATTCACACCGTAACCGTAATTTCTCGGGCAAATTCTATAATCGATAGCATGGGTTTCTCTGTTTTCGATTGCATTGGAATGAGATAACGCTGAAATAGGTTTTGCTGCTTGCCTTCTAGTTCAAGATATTGTGGCACAGCGTAGATTCGGCTGATGTCGTGCTTAAACAGATACCAGTTTCGGGCTCTTACGGAGTATTCGAACATCAAAAAGTCCACTTCTCGACCGATGGTGGACTTTCCGGTGGGTTGGCCGAGTTTGTCGGTAACGACAAGGCTTAGATCTGACCCGGCCGTCTCGAACCTGAAGCAGAGAAGCGGTAGATCCTGCCGCCCAGGGAGGAGTATGCGTTCGGCAGTAAGGATATCTGAGTCAACATAAGTGTCTACTGAGATTTCGGGGGTGCGTTCGACTACGGTTCTGAGCCACACTCGAAACTTGATGGCGGTAAGGTTACCGCGCCGAGGGATATTCCGAATCACGAACCGGAATGACTTGACGCCAGGCAGCCACCAAGCACCGGCTTTGGCCACTCGATTTGCACACCAGCATGCCGAAGCTAGGTAGGCAGAATACACAAGGGCGATAGCCGTCAGCGAGCCGAAAAAGGAAACAATGAAGTTCTCGAAGGTCATGCGAATATTTGCCGCCTAACTTATTTTTTAGGCTGCCTCTATACTTTTATTAAATCTGTAACGTCTAAACGCTTTCTTCTGCCTAGAAAGGTTCGAATTCCATGCTATTTCTCCAGAAAAGATCGTTTTAAACAATATTATATAGAATCGAGTTAGTTTCAGAATGAATTATTCATAGGGGTCGAGCCATATCCGCATTGTTCATTTACGGTTGTAATATACACCTTTTTCAAAAATTAGGGAAGCGAATGTTTCAGGATGGAATCTTTGTTAAGTCTAACGATATATGTGGCGTGATAAAAGGAAGCAAAGATTTAGATATAGACTTTAGGCACTCTAGTCACTTATCAGGGTTTTCTTTCTTGGTTACGTCCTCGGCATATCCTTCCCTGAATCCTTCGACAATTTTTCTGGTGACCTTCTTAGTGGCCTTGAAGATCTTGAGCAGACCCTCCTTAAATAATTCCCTCGCCTCTTCCAGTCCCTCTTCTCTCTCTTTATCTACTTCCTTTGTCATTTTCTCAAAACCCTAAATGCGTATTTAACAAGAATTTTCCAGATCCTGTTCTGTTATTCTATTGTTTTAGCTCCGAACTCCTTACTCCTAACTCCGAACTGTTATTCTATTTGGCCATCTTTTTTAGATTCTCCATTTGGGCCCTCACCCGGTTGGCCCTCTCGCTCTCAGGGTCTACCTTCAAATAATCTTCCCATGCCTTTATGGCCCCTTTGACATCTTGCTTGTCGTGAAGGAGGACGATGCCGATGTTATATCGACTGTTAATATGTTTGGGATCGCTCTGGGCCGCCTTTCGAAATTCTTCAAGGGCGCGATCAAACTCTCCCAGTCGTCTGTACATGATCCCCATATCCGTCCGGACATCCGGGTTGTCAGGCTTGGCGGCAAGATATTTGCTATAAGCCTCAATGGCTTCTTTCGGTTGGTCACTATCGAAATAGAGATTTCCCAATTCCACCCATGCGGGCAGATTCTTAGGATCTTTCTGAACGATTTCCTTCAGGGTGTTAATCTTCGAGGCGACTTCGACCGGGGAGGGACCCGGGGGAGCAGAAGGGGGGGCCATTTGTGGTTTCTGTTGCACAGCAGCTGTTTCAACCCCTTTCTTCCCTTTGAGGATAGCAACGGTGGCACCGGTAACAAATCCTACAAGAAACGTAATGACCACAATCAGAATGACGGTCTCTTTCTTCATCATCCCTTTGCTCCCCTTTTTCCTAAAATTTTATCTCAAGTGATCCAATTAATCAAATGGTGAGAAGACATCAAATCTCCTTTGATTTTTAGTCCGTTCCGATATAATATTGATTCAGGGATGATCAAAACCAGAAGGAAGGAGTGAGAAAGATGAAGTGTTATGTCTGTGCAAAGCTAGGGGTGGACAAAGATGCCGTGACCATCTGCATTGTGTGCGGGATGGGCCTCTGTCTTGGCCATGCTTTCAAGGAAGAATTGCCCGTGCGGGATATCATCGACTGGGGTTTCGGGGAGGAACGCGTCACATATCCCCATACGCTTCCTCGATTCATCTGCGCGGAGTGCAAGCTGGCCATTGAACAGAGGAAGAAGGTGGAAAGGAAATAGAAAGTTCGGAGTTCGGAGTAGGGGCGTATAGCAATACGCCCGTACTCAGAAAACGAAACAGAAAAGGATTGTTTTTTTTCAGGAGATTGTCAATAATAGTGGTATGAAGACACTTTTGGTTGTTGAAGATGAAGAGGGATTGAGGCTTCTCTACGAGGAGGAACTGACGGCGGAAGGGTACGACGTGCTCACCGCGCGGAATGGAAGGGAAGCCATCCAGCAATTGGAGCAGGGAAAACCCGATTTGATTGTCCTCGACATCGTGATGCCGGTGATGGATGGGATGGAAGCCCTAGGCCGGATTGTCGGAAAGGAGAGAAAGATCCCTATCATCCTCAACACCTCCTATCCAGGTTACCGTGAGGATTTCATGAGCTGGGCTGCGGATGCCTATGTGACGAAATCGGCAGATCTAACGGAGTTGAAAGAGAAGATTCGGGAACTTTTGGAGAAGAAGGGTAAAAGTCGGTCATGAAGGTTTTAGCGATGGTGTTGGCAGGCGGGCGGGGTGAGAGGCTTTATCCCCTTACCCGGGATCGGGCCAAACCAGCTGTTCCCTTCGGTGCCATCTACCGAATTATCGACTTCACGCTTTCCAATTGCATCCATTCAGAGATTCGGCGCATCTATGCCCTTACCCAATATAAATCGACCTCCCTTCATCGTCACATCCAATTTGGATGGAACATTCTTTCAGCCCCTCTGGGAGAATTCATAGAAGCCGTTCCTGCTCAGCAACGCATCGATGAACATTGGTATCAAGGGACCGCGGACGCCATTTTCCAAAACATCTACACGATCCAGCAGGAGAGGCCAGATCTCATCCTCATCCTTTCCGGAGATCATATCTACAAGATGGATTATCGGAAGATGATTGATTTTCATGTTGAGAAAAAGGCGGATTTAACCGTCGGTGCCATCCGTATGGACAGACAATTGTCACGAGAATTCGGTGTGATCCAGGTAAATGAAGATTGGCAAATCGTTGGATTCGAAGAGAAACCGGAAGAACCGAAAACGATTCCGGGAGACCCTGAAGGGATTTTGGCCTCCATGGGAGTTTATGTCTTCCCCACGGAGATATTGGTAAGGCGGTTAATTGAAGATGTCCGGTCCGATTCGACCCATGATTTTGGCAAGGATATCATTCCGGCCATGATTAATAAGGACCGAGTCTTTGCCTTTGACTTTAGAAAAGGGGATCGAGGAGGAATGGGATACTGGAGGGATGTGGGGACCATTGATGCCTACTTCGAGGCGAATATGGATCTCGTCTCCGTCACCCCTCAACTCAATCTCTATGATCCTCAGTGGCCGATCTTCACCTACCAATCTCCCGATCCCCCGGCCAAGACCGTTCTGGAGGAGGAAGGAAGAATGGGGACCGCCATCAACTCCATCCTTTCGAATGGCTGCATCATCAGCGGAGGGAGCGTTAAGAGATCAGTCTTATCCCCGCGAGTGGTGGTTCACAGCTATGCGGAAGTGGAAGATTCCATTCTTCTGGAAGGGGTCGATATAGGAAGGCATGCAAAAATCCGGAGGACGATCATCGATAAAGACGTGCAGATCCCTCCGAAGACGGAGATCGGATACGATCTTGATGAGGATGCCAAGCGCTTCACGGTGACGGAGTCAGGTATTGTTGTAGTTCCAAAAGGCCTCAGGCTTTGAACGAAATCTAAGATTGTTGAAGACGAAGGATTTGAGATCCGAAATCTCAAATCCTTCTGGTGAATTCAGGGACCTGAAGCTATTTACCCCGTTAGAAAGCCCCGCTGCTCGGAGCGGAGATGATGGTTGTTCCTTTTTCAGCAAAGACGGGGTTTAATGCCCCGTGTGAGCCTTTCCGTTAGAAAGTACAAGACCTTCTAACGGGGTTTATCTAAGATACGCTTTTTCAGCTCTCCTTCTCTGACATCATTTTCTCGAAGGCTTTTACCACAGCCATTGCAAGGTCTTGACACTCCTCAAGGATCGTCCTACAATCTGCCTACATAAAGGGAGCAATGCAAGCGTATTGTATGTGTGATGACGATTGATACTTCTAGCTTAGCAGGGAGAGAGATCGATAGGCGTTTAAGGTTGTCTCCAAACATTCGGAGATCTCAGCGCTATATCTAAGTAAAACTTGCTTGCCTCGAAGACTGGCCATGTTAGGAGCGCCGGTGAGGTAGAACTTCAGAGAAGGGAAGGTAGCTGATTTTCATGGCAGAAGAAACGTGGAAGAATTATAGAGAAAAGAAGCACTCCAGGCCTTTACCATTAAAAGGGATCAGGGTACTCGAAGTTTGCACTCTTATCCTGGGCCCTTTGGGGCCAGCTTTTCTTGGGGAGATGGGTGCTGAAGTCATAAAGTTTGAAATCCCACCTATGGGAGATACGCATCGTGACATGGCTCCCTTAGCGGATTTGTTCAGGGAGCAGGGGCCGGGGTTTGTGCACGATAACCCCAATAAATACTGGGTGGGCCTGGATTTGCATAAGATTGAGGCGCAGAAGGTGTTTCGAGAACTCGCGCTCAGATCTGACATCATTGAAGATAATCTGAGACCAGGAGTGATGGACAACTGGAATATTGGCTACCAACAGATCAAGGAAATTAATCCTGGCATTATTTACATCTCCAAGAACGGCTTTGGCCAGTGGGGCCGATATGCTACGGAGAATAGGCCTTCGAACGATTGTGCAGCTCAGGCATTTTCTGGATACGCCTGGATGTCGAGTTTTCCTGGCCGGCCGCCCCTTAAGAGCCGCCTATTTGTCTGCGACAGTTATGGTGCATTGATGGGCGAAGTGGCTGTATTGGCTGCTCTCCGCTATCGACAGAGGACAGGGAAGGGTCAGTATATTGAGCTGTCACAAAGTGAAGCGATTATGCGGGCAATGTCATGGGTCTGGCCCTACCAGCAAATTACTGGCAAGGTAGCTATGCCTGCCGGGAACA